>JABFWC010000447.1 GCA_013362385.1 Pseudarthrobacter sp. | reverse complement strand
CCGCCCGTCCCGTCCGAGATGGTGGTGATCACGGGCGGCGCCCTGGCGGCGGACGGCAGGGCGAACGTGTTCCTGGTGCTTGCCCTTGCCGCGGCGGCCTCGTGGATCGGCGACATGGTGGTGTTCCAGCTCTTCCGGCGGCGCCTGAGCCACCTGCTGGACCGCTGGAGATGGGGGCGGCGGGTGCACAGCGGCATCCATGAAGCACTGGCCAAGGCGGGCCGCTCGTCCACCTACGGCACCATCATCGGGGCCAGGTTCATTCCGGGCGGGCGGCTGGCGACGTCGGCCGCGTCCGGCATTGCCAACGTCTCGGTCCGCGGCTTCAGCCTGTGCGCGGGCCTTGGCGCGGTCCTGTGGGCCTGCTGGCTGGTGGGCCTGGGCTACTTCACCGGATCGGCCACGAAGCTGCCCTTCTGGGCCAGCTCCCTCATCGGCGTGGCGGTCGGCCTGGCGATCGGCGCCGTCGTCGGCATCATCGTCACCCGGCGGCGCGGCGACCGGTCACCCGTGGAGGAAACCGAGCCCTGACCGGGCCAGGCGTTCGTCAGGGCTAGACGGGCAGCCACTTGCCGCGGCTGCGCCGGAGCACGCTGAGCGCACCTGTCAGGGCCACTTGCTCGACGGCGTCGCGCATCATGGCTGCCGACTCCCGCGCCTGCTGGTTCTCGCCGTTGTATTCACTGGCCTCGACGAGGAAGCGAAGATTCAGCTGCGGCACTCCCCCAGCGATCTGCAGTTGGTGCGCCTCGACATGGTGGCGGGTTCCGAGCACCTCCACGGCCGTGTCCATGACGGATTCCGGCGGATTTCCCGGCCGCAGCCCGGTGATCTTGAGTCGGGTCTGGAAGGAAGGCATGCCGTCCACCCTATCCAAACCCGGGGCCGGGGCTTACCCGGTGTTGCGCAGGCCGGCCGCCACGCCGTTGACGGTGATGAGCATGGCCCGCTGGAGGCGTTCGTCGATCTCGGCGCCGCTGATGCTGTCCGCCTGTGCGGCCTCGCGGACGCGGCGCAGCAGTTCCACCTGCAGGTAGCTGATCGGGTCCAGGTACTGGTCGCGGATTTCCAGTGAGCGCTTCAGGGTGGGCTGGGCGTCCAGGAGCAGGTTCTCCCCGGTCAGCTTCTGGATTTCGGAGACGGTGAGTTCGTACTCTTCCCGGATGGTCCGGAACAGGTGGTGCAGCTCTTCGGGAACCAGGGTGGCCACGTAGTAGCCGGCGATGTCCATGTCCGTCTTGGCGAGCGTCATTTCCACGTTGGACAGCACGGAGCGGAAGAAGTGCCACTGGTCCATCATTTCCACCAGCTGCGCCGCGTTGCCGGCTTCCCGGGCGGCCTTCAGGCCTGACCCGACGCCGAACCAGCCCGGCACGATCTGGCGGGACTGGGTCCAGCCGAACACCCACGGGATGGCGCGCAGTCCGCCCAGTCCGGCACCCGAGTCGGGGCGCTTGGACGGCCGGGAGCCGATGTTCAGCGATCCGAGCTGCTCCACCGGAGTGGACGCCATGAAGTAGGCGGGCAGGTCGGGGTGGTCGACGAGCTTGCGGTAGCGGTCGAACGCGGCATCGGAGATGGTCTCCATGACGTGGCCGTAGCGCTCGCGCTGGTCCTCGGAGGTGCGCGGGTCCCGGTGCAGGGCCGAACCCTGCAGCACCGCGGCCAGCGACAGTTCAAGGTTCTCGCGGGCCAGCTCGGGCAGTGAGTACTTGTCAGAGATGACTTCGCCCTGCTCGGTGAACTTGATTTCGCCTTCGAGGACGCCGTTGGGCTGGGCCAGGATGGCGTCGTAGGTGGGTCCGCCGCCGCGGCCCACGGAACCTCCCCGGCCATGGAACAGCCGGACGCGGACGCCGTGCTTGGCGGCCACGTCCCGCAGCTTGCGCTGGGTCTTGTGGATCTCCCACTGGCTGGTCATCACGCCGGATTCCTTGTTGGAGTCCGAGTAGCCCAGCATGACTTCCTGGATGTCGCCGCGCAGGCGCACCAGCTCCCGGTAGGAGGGGTCGGACAACAGCTGGTCGATGATCTCTGCCGAGGCCCTCAGTTCCTCCACGGTCTCCAGCAGCGGCGCGAAGCCGAGCTTGGCGTAGGGCTTGTCGCCGAAGAGGTTCACCAGGCCGGCTTCGCGGGCCAGGACGGCAGCGGCCAGCACGTCGTCGGCGCCGCGGGTCATGGAGATGATGTAGGTTTCGATGACATCCGGGCCGTACATGCGCAGGGCGCGGCGGATCTCGCGGAAGACGTCGTACGTGCCGTCGGCGGCGCCGTCGAGCTTGATCGGGTGCCCGGAGAGCGGACGGCGGGAGGCGAGCTCGGAGCCGAGCACCTCGAAGCGCTCCTCGCGGGAGAGTTCGGCGTAGCGCAGGCCGGGTCCGCCGATCCGGTCCATCAGCTGGCCGACGGCGTCGTGGTGGTGGTCTGCGTGCTCGCGGATGTCCAGGGTTGCCAGGTGGAGGCCGAAGGAGGCTATGGCGCGGCGCACGCGGGCCAGGGAGCCGTCAGCAGCCAGGGCCGCGGAGTGGTTCCGCAGCGACAGTTCCAGCAGGTGCAGGTCCGCGAGGAGTTCTTCGGTGCCGCTGTAGTCGCGGCCGTGCTCGTGGTTGGAGTTCGCCGCCACGCGCTTGCCGGTGTTGATGAGCTTGGCCTTGATGCAGGTGAGCTTGAGCCGGTAGGGCTCCTGGGCGTTCAGCTCCAGGACGCGCTTGTCCAGGCCGGGCAGCTTCTTCAGGTCCTCGTCGATCGAGGTGAGCAGGGCCTCGTCCGCACCGGCGAGTGCGGTGGAGTTGGACAGGATGGAGATCAGTTCGTCGATCATGCCGATGCTGATCCGGATGGCGCTCTGGTTCTGGATCTGCAGGATCTCGCGGGTCACGGCGGCGGTGACGTTCGGGTTGCCGTCGCGGTCACCGCCGATCCAGGAGCCGAACCGGATGGGTGCGTCCTTGGAGGCCAGGGTGACGCCGTGCTCGCCCAGGAGCTCGGAGAGTTCGGAGAGCATCTCGGGCATCGCGTCGGTGAGGATGCCGCCCAGGTAGTAGATGGCGTTGCGGGCCTCATCCACCGGGGTGGGACGGACCTGGCGAAGTTCGTCGGTCTGCCACATCTGGTCGATGATTTCGGCCAGCTGCCGGTCCTGCCGCCGCCGCGCCGTGGAACCCTCGGCGGTGGGGCGGGACAGGACGTCGGAGAGCTTGCGGATCTTGTCCAGGACGGAGCGGCGGGACGCTTCGGTGGGGTGCGCGGTGAAGATGGGGCGCACGTCCAGCCCGTTGACCACCTCCTGCAGCACGTCCGGACCGGCCTGGGCGGCGATCTCGGCCACGGTCTTGGCCAGCCAGCCGTCCTTTTCGGCACGGGTGCGCAGTCCGCGGACGCGGTGCACCTGCTCGGCGGCGTTGGCCAGGTGGAAGTAGAAGGCGAAGGCGCGGACCAGGTCGGTGGCCTGTTCGATCGGCAGGGAGCCCAGCAGCTCGCGGACCTGTGCGACGACGTCGTGTGCGCTCCAGGGGCCGGTGGCATCCGCACCGCCGCGCGCCGCCTCCTTGGACTCCTTGGTCAACAGGCGGACCTGCTCCACGAGATCCAGGAGTTCGGGTCCGTGCTGCCGGACCAGGGATTCACCCAGCAGGGTGGACACGCGCCGTACATCCGCGCGCAGTTCGGAGGCGAGGTCGGTTTCGGGCTGTGTTGCAGTGTGAGCCATGGAAGCAATCTTTCGAGGGTTTCGGACTTGGCTCGTACACTGCGCTGGATACTGTGAGCCACGTTACTAGCTAGAGATGCTACCCCCGTGGCAGCGCCTCGTTCGAATCCGTCTCAAAAGATGTCACGGCATGCGGAATGAACCTGCGGCCTGCGCCGTTGTAGCCCGGGCACCCCCACGGGAAGGAACCATGGCCATCACCACCGACGCCAGACTGGAGCGCTGGCAGCGCTTTCGCGCCAACCGGGACAAGGCCCTCGCGGCCCGCCACGGCTGGCTGACCCTCACCTCCTTTCAGTGGCTGGAGGACTCCCCCGCCGCCGTCGACCTCGCCCCGGGGCTCTGGTCAACGGACGGCACGACGGCGTTCCTCACCGCGGTGCCCTCGGACGGGCTCACAGTGGTGGAGACCGGCGAAAAGGTGGACGGCACCGTGTCGGCGGCCCTGGTGGATGAGGAGTCGCTGATGTGGGTGCAGTTCGGCGGTCCCGCCGGGGACCAGGTGGTGGTGGAACTGGCCATGCGCGGGGGCCGTTACGCCGTCCGCACCCGCGACTCGGCCTCTCCCGTCCTCACCGGATTCGACGGAGTTCCCACCTACCCCTACAACCCGGACTGGGGAGTGGAGGCGCGGTTCGAGCCGTACGCCCGGCCGGTGGATGTGCCCATCAGTACCGCCAATCCCTTGGTGGACGGCGTGCACCGTTCGGTGGGCGAAGTGGTATTCCGCCTCCCGGGCAGCCCGCACGAATTCCGCCTGCAGGCGGAGGCCGAAAAGCTCGGGGCCCTGACTGTCACATTCCATGACGAGACCAACGGTGACACCACGGACGACTGGCGGAAGCTCTCCACACCGCGGCCGCGGCCGGATGGCACGGTAGTCCTGGACTTCAACCGTGCCATCAACTACCCCCGCGCCTTTACGCCTTACGGCACCTGCCCCATGCCGGTGAAGAACAATAGCCTGGACATCCGGGTGGAGGCCGGCGAGAAGCAGCCCTACCCCGGCTAGTCTTGCCGTCGCGGTTAGGGGACGGTGCTGCTACGGAACGCCGGTCTTTCCGCTCTTGGCGCGCTGCCAAAGCTGCCGGCGCCTGCTGTCGCTCCGGGGTACCACCCTCCCGAGGACATGGACGGCTTGGGCGGGTTGGACGGTAGTTCCAGGCAGCGGTTGTGCTGTCGATCGGTACGTGTGGCCGGTGGGGGTGCTGGTTGCGACGGTGTGGCGTGGTGCGGGGACTGGTTTGGCGGTCCAGCCGGGGGTTTCCTTGGTGTGGTTGCAGGCCTCGCAGAGACCTTGGCCGTTACCCACAGTCGTGGGGCCGCCGTGGTGCCAGGAGGTGATGTGGTCGTCGTGCCTGATCGGGGCGTCGCAGTAGGGGGTGCGGCAGGTGTCGTCGCGTACCTGGAGGAAGCGCTTGAGGCCTGGCGGGAAGAGGCAGGCCTTGGAGTCCATCGCGACCAGTTCACCGGTGGCGGGGGCGGTGTAGAGCCAGCGGAGGAAGACGGTCAGTTCCTGGGCGCCGGTGCCACTCCTGCCGGTCTCGCTCTTGCTGGTGTCACCGTTGCCAGCGAGTGCGAGTTCCCGCGCGGTCGTTGCGGGGATGGTGCCGTAGCCGGGGAGGCGGGCGGGTTCGGCGTCGGCCTGCAGGAGGGTGCGGTCGGTCATCACCAGCTGGATCTCCACCCCGCTGATCCCGCCGGGGGTGCCGGTGACGCGTTCGACCAGGGTGTCGGCCATGACCTGCCCCCGCGACCGCTCATCCCCGCCCGACCGGGCGGCGTCCGCATCCTGACTGAGAGCCGCGTAGACGGTGACACCCCGGGCGGCCGGCAGCAGCGCGGTCAGGTACGTCATGGCGTCCGGCGCCGGGCGCAGGCTCACACACCGCTCACCCGCGGCCCGGCTGGAACGTTTCACCACGGAGGCAGGGTCCCG
>JABFWC010000204.1 GCA_013362385.1 Pseudarthrobacter sp. | reverse complement strand
GACAGCCTGACCGGTGACGTCATCTTCATGTTCCAACCGGGGGAGGAAGGACATGAGGGGGCCCGCATCATGCTGGAGGAAGGCGTTCTTAACGCAGCCGGCAGGCGACCGGATGCTGCCTACGCCTTGCATGTCGTTTCGGACATCCCGTCAGGCGTGTTCACGACCCGTGCCGGCTCCTACATGGCTGCCTTCGGAGATCTGTCCGTCAAGGTTATCGGGCGTGGCGGGCACGGTTCACGCCCCTTCCAAGCTCTGGATCCCATACAGGTAGCTGCTGAAATGCTTGGCGCGCTCCAAACGTACATCACCCGGCGATTCAACGTTTTTGATCCCGTGGTACTGTCCGTGGGCCAATTCCATGGCGGTTCCGCCTCTAATGTCATACCTGATTCGGCGGAATTCAGGGCCAGCGTCAGGTCTTTCAGCCCCGGTGTCGAAGCGCGGCTCGCACAGGAGTTGCCGGATCTCATCCGGCAACTGGCGACTGCTCATCAACTGACAGCCGAGGCAACGTTCACTCCGGTTATGCCGGCCACCGTCAATCACGAAAGTGACGCCGAACTCTGGGGCAGGACCGCACGGACGTTCTTCGGAGAGCACCGGTTCGTGCCCAGCCCGTCCCCCAGGACCGGCTCTGACGATTTCTCCCGTGTCCTCGTGGAGGTCCCAGGAGCGTACGGGCACCTCGGAGCTGGGTCTCCAGATATCGACCCCATGGAGTGGGCCCCCATGCACTCGCCCAGGGCAGTGTTTGACGACAGTGTCCTCGTCGACCAGACACAATTTATGGCGGGCGTGGCGCTTGGAAAGCTCCAGGAGTTGGAGGTCCTGGGGTAGCCCCGGGCGCAGCTCGGAGGGCTTCCGGAGCGGCCCACGCCTCACTTGAGGCAGCGGACCTAGCAGGACCGGTCTCGAAGCCCCGAATGGATGGCAGTTCAACCACTATCAGATTGGTACACCCAACGTGACGTCAGCGCCCCATCCGGGTCCTGTCACAATAGAGTCCTCTTCTTTCCTTCCTGACAAGGACACGAGTGGGTCCTGGAATGCAATCTGACACATGGGGGCGAAGACGTTCTCCCCTTTGGAGCGCACAGCCCACCCATGGACCACTTCCGCCTTACCCCTGGCACCCGTGGCGCAAGCTGCTAACTCATGCCTACCATCCTTCTTACCGTTGGCCCGGTCGTCCTGGCGGGGTCGATGCAGGCGTGCGAAAGAATGTGCCGAGGCCCAGGGCTGATGGAGTTCAGTACCATCTGAAGACCAGACACTGTTAGCAATAGGGGTGGGTCCGAGAACGTTGCCTCATATGACCAATGAACCCCTCCGTGACTGATCAGGACCCATCTCACTAGATCTGACCGTCTTGCCGGAGACCGCCGCCCAGGCGAGGGCAGCAGCTCGGCCGGGCTCGTGCAGGCGCTGCATCCGCGATGAAAGTCACGAGCACGTTTTGACTGCAATTCAGCCACCGCTCGCGCCTTCACGCATGCATGGTTAAGGACATAGACCCGGAGGCCCGGTGAGAAGCAGATGGTGGGCGCCGGCGGCAGCAACTTCCAGCGCCCGCCGGGCGTCGCCCTGGCCCGAAACGTCCGCCATATCGGGGCAGGGACCGGCTTCGACGGGACCCGTCACGGTATCCGGTGCGTCGTCCGGCTCGAAATCCAAGGCCAGTTCCTGCGGGTCTGCGCCGAAGTCGAGCGCCAGGCGGGCCAGCGTGCGGTAGCTGCGCACCCTCGCGCCGGGAACCAGGGAGGCTTCGGCATGGTTGGCCTGGGCCACCACAATGTCAGGGAAGCCCGCCTGCACGGACGCCATGACGGCGGGAAGGATCCCGCGGACGGGCCGCAGCCTTCCATCCAGTCCCAGCTCCGCGATAAACACGGCCCGCCCTGTGGGTTTGATGTCCCCGGCGGCCCGGAGCACAGCCATGGTGACCGCGAGGTCGAATCCCGACCCGCGCTTGGGCAGTGAGGCGGGAATGAGGTTGGCCGTGATCTTTCGGCGACTCAGCGGGATGCCGGAATTCCTGGCAGCGGAGCGGATGCGCTCCTTCGCCTCGTTCAGTGAGGCATCCGGCAACCCGAGGATCACGAACGCGGGCAGCGTCTGGCCGATGTCCGCTTCCACTTCCACCATGTAGCCGTTCAAGCCGACCAGGGCGATGGAGTAGGTCCTCCCGAGCGCCATCAGCCCACCCCCTTGAGGTGTTCGAGTCCGGGCTCCCCGCCGCCGTCGTCCACCACGGCGATGACGTCGATGCGGCGCAATGGCATCCGCAGTTCCCGGCCCCGGCACCAGGCAGCAGCCAGCCGGTGCAGCCGTGCAAGTTTTTCCGGGCCCACCGCTTCGAACGGATGGCCGTAGTCCAGCGACCGGCGGGTCTTCACCTCGGCGATGACCAGGGCGTCGCCGTCGAGGGCCACTATGTCGATCTCGCCCTCACTGCAGCGCCAGTTCCGCTCCACGACCAGCATGCCCAGCGCTTCAAGATAGCCGGCGGCGAGGTCTTCGCCGCGCCGGCCCAACACGTCCTTTGATTTCATATCTACCTCCGCAACCACCCTGCGCGGATGCGGCGGCGGAGGACAGGCGGACCCTTCCCTATGTGGACAGGACCGGATGTGGAGGAAGGGTCAGTGCACGCTAATTGCCCAGGTCGACGTCCTTGGGCAGGGCAAGTTCTTCGCTGCGCGGCAGTTCCTCGACGTTGACGTCCTTATAGGTGAGGACCCGGACGCTTTTGACGAACCGCGCCGAGCGGTAGACGTCCCAGACCCACGCGTCCTGGAGGGTCAGGTCGAAGTAGACTTCGCCGTCGGCGCTGCGTGCCTGGAGGTCCACGTGGTTGGCGAGGTAGAAGCGCCGCTCGGTCTCGACAACGTAGCTGAACAGGCCGACGACGTCGCGGTATTCACGATAGAGCTGAAGCTCCATGTCGGTTTCATAGTTCTCAAGATCCTCAGCACTCATGCTTCCATCTTGCACCATCTGCGGCACGGCTGGCGCAGGCTGCAGGAGTCAGGCTTCAGCGGCGGGGTCACCGGCGTCCTGTAGTTCCCCGCCGAGCAGCCGCCAGCTCACCCGGTGGTAGGGAGTGGCGCCGGAGGCCCGCAGTACGTCCCGGTGGGCGGCGGTGGCGTAGCCCTTGTTGATGTCCCAGCCATATGCCGGGTATTCGAGGTGGAGCTCCCGCATCTGCCGGTCGCGCTCAACCTTGGCGATGACGCTGGCCGCAGCCACGCTCAGGCACTGCATGTCGGCCTTGATCCTGGTGTGGACCGGTGCATCGCAGGTGGCCCCCGGCGCGGGCTGGTCGAACAGGGAGGGCTGTTCGACCGGGGAGAGCCAGTTGTGGCTTCCGTCCAGCAGCACCAGTTCGGGGAACACGCCGGTGGCCAGGACGCTCTGCCAGGCACGTGTTCCGGCAAGGCGCAGGGCAGCGATGATGCCCAGGTCGTCGATCTCCCGGGCAGTGGCGTGCCCCACCGCGGAGGCAACGCTCCAGCGGCGTACCAGGGGCTCGAGCCGTTCCCGTTCGGCGGGAGCCAGCAGCTTGCTGTCCCGCACCCCGGCCAGCGGTTTTTGGCGCTCGAGGTCAACGACGGCGATGCCCACGCTGACAGGGCCGGCCAGGGCGCCGCGGCCCACCTCGTCCACCCCTGCGAGGTAGCGGACGCCCTGCGCTTTGAAGGTGCGCTCGTGCCTCAGCGTGGGGGCCTTCCCGGGGCTGGGGGACGTCTTGGAGGAGCCGGAACGTGCATTGGCCGGGGCCGCCTGCGCCCGGTTCGCCTGCACTGTGGATGACATCGTCAGCGGGGGGCCGGTACGTTCCGGAACACGTCCGGGTAGTTGTCCAGGGTCTTGATCCTGTTCAGCGGCCACGCGATGACGGCGGCCTTGCCTTCGAGATCCTTGAGGTCGATGAATCCGCCGTCAGTCTCCATGTGGGCCCGGGAATCGGCAGAGTGGTTGCGGTTGTCGCCCATGACCCACACCTTGCCTTCCGGGACTGTGACGTCAAAGTTTCGGACCTGCGGGAGTTCGGCGGGATTGATGTAGGTCTCGTCGATGGCCGTGCCGTTGATAGTCAGTTTACCGCCGGCGTCGCAGCACACGACGTGGTCGCCGGGCAGTCCGATGACCCGCTTCACCAGGTGCTGTTCCGAGTTGTCGGGCAGTAGCCCGACGAACGTCTGACCGTCCTGGACCCAGGTGAACGGGCCTTCCTTCTTCGCCGGGGCCGGAGGCAGCCAGCCCTTGGTGTCACGGAATACCACCACGTCACCACGGCTGAGCGCGAACGGCTCCGGTACCAGGAGGTTGACGAAGATCCGGTCATCCACGTCCAGGGTGTTCACCATGGACTCCGAGGGAATGAAGAAGGCACGGAACAGGAAGGTCTTGATGAGGAAGGACAGCACCACCGCGATGACAACCACCGTGGCAATCTCCTTCAGCCACCCCAGCAGGGGGTTGCCTGCGGTTTTGCCTTCGGCTTTGGCACGGGACCGGCTCTCCGCGTGCACGGGGGCGGCCGGATCTGGCGCCCCGGAGGCCGGAGCGGCCGACATTTCCGGAGCACCGTCGTGGCGGGGCTCGGGATTCGGCGCGTGGTTCTCGGGCATTTACCGTCCGTTCTCTGTCGTCGGCCCCGCTGCGGGCGGCCGGGATACTGGAGCAAATCTATCAAGGGGCCATAGGATCTGGACCGGGCGGCCGATTACCCGCGCCAGCGGCACCATGCCGCCGCCAGGCGCGCCGAGCAGGCTGCGGGAATCCGCGGAGACGGACCGGTGGTCCCCAATCAGCCAGAGCCTGCCGTCCGGCACCACGGCGGTGAACTTTTGGGTGCTGGGGCTGTCGCCGGGAAAGACGTAGGGCTCATCGAGCGGTGCACCGTTGACCGTGACTTTCCCTCCGGCGTCGCAGCAGGCCACGGTATCGCCGGGAACCCCGATGACCCGTTTGACGTAGGTTGTATCGCTGCCCGTCAGTCCCAGCCACCGGGTAACCGCAGCGGCGGCATCCGCAACCGGGCCCTTGCCGCTGTTCAACGGAGCGAAGGTGCCACGCCCGTCAAAGACAACGATGTCCCCGCGCCGCACCGGTTCTGCCTGGAAGTCGGTCCGTGAAACCAGGATCCGGTCCCCGCCTTCCAGGAGCGGCTCCATGGACTCTGAGGGGATGAAGTACACATCCAGCCAGAGCGAGCGCACCAGCCCGCTGACCGCGACGGCCAGGATCAGGGCCAGGAACACAAAACGCCAGCCCATGGTGCGGGGCTGGCGTTTTGTCTGGTCCATGGTCCGTAATCCTGGCGCTGGTGCATCCGGCGCCTGCCGGCACGGCCGCGTTCCAGATTGGTGCAGGTCCGAAAGGACTTACTTGGCGGCGGTGAAGTCGCGCTTTTCCTTGATCTTCGCGGCCTTGCCACGCAGTGCGCGCATGTAGTACAGCTTGGCGCGGCGGACGTCACCCTTGGTAACGACCTCGATCTTTTCGATGATCGGGGAGTGGACCGGGAAGGTACGCTCCACGCCTACACCGAAGGAGACCTTGCGGACCGTGAAGGTTTCACGGACGCCGTCGCCCTGGCGGCCCAGGACGAAGCCCTGGAAGACCTGGACACGGGTGTTCTTGCCTTCGATGATGTTCACGTGCACCTTGAGGGTGTCGCCCGCGCGGAATTCGGGAACATCGTTGCGC
>JABFWC010000123.1 GCA_013362385.1 Pseudarthrobacter sp. | reverse complement strand
GTCCTACGACCTGGAAATTTCACCCGCGCCCGCCGGCCAGAACGCCCAGATTCAGGGGCTGACCTCTGTCAGCTACGTCTGGAAGGGCCTGCAGAACGGCGTGTCCTACAAGGTGCGGGTCCTGGCCCGGAACGACGCCAAGGAACCGTCCGAGTGGAGCCCGTACTCGGCCGCCGAAGTGCCGGCCGGTGTCCCCGCGACGCCGACTGCCCCTTCGGCGTCGCAGGCGGCGTCCGTGGGATCGCAAAGCCAGCTGAAGGTCACCTGGGCCGCGCCCAACAACAACGGCGACGCAATTTCCGCCTATACCCTCACAACCCTCCGCGGCGGTGCCGTCGTGGCAAGCCAGCAGGTCGCCGGAACCTCGCAGAACGTCACCGTGGACAACTCGGAGACGAACTACACCTTCACGGTGTCCGCCACGAACAAGGCCGGCACGAGTGCCACCAGTGCACAGTCGACGGCGATCCGCGCCGTGGGCAAGCCCGGCATGGTGAGCAGCGGAAGCGTGGCGCCCACCGGCACCAGCGGGCAGCTCAAGGTGACGTTCACGCCACTCACGGAGGCCCAGCGCAACGGGTCCACCGCCAGTGAAATCGTCTACTCCTACAACGCCGACGGCCGGAGCGGGCCCATCGCGGCCGGCGGCGGAACCATCGGCGGCATGACCAACGGCCGGGACATCACCGTGACCATCATCGCGACGTCCACCAAGAACAACGTCTCCGGTGACGCCAGCGCCATCGGGAGCGGCAACCCGTACGGGCCTGCCAACGCCCCGAACGTCAACGGCACCACCTCGGCAAAGGGCGACGGCCAGGTGCACTGGACCTGGAACGACCCCGCCACCAACGGCCGCCCGCTGAACCATTACGAGGTCAGCTATGAAGGCGGCGGCTGGATCAACGTTGGTACCGCCAACCGCTATGACCGCGACGCGGGCGGCTGGAATCAAAGCCGGCAGCTCCGGGTCCGGGCCGTGACGGTTGTGGATGGTGCCATTGGCTCCGCCACCGCCAAGTCCGGCGCGGACCCCACCCCGCCGCCGCCCACGGACTGGAACGTCACGGCCAGCCCGGTGCGCAGTTGCACGGAACCCGGATACGGAACCGACAGTTTCCGGGACGGGAACCCGTCGTCCTGCGTCGGCGGAGGCAAGTGGCTGGACGCCAATGCCCCGTCCACGGCTGACCGCTACCAGGTCTGGTACAAGACCTCCAACAACCCCAGCGGTATCTGGTACCACCTGAACTCAGGCATGGCCTCAGGCAACTGGCTCCGCTGCGACACCTCAAACGTGGGCTGCAACCCGCCCGCCGGGATGCCCAACCGCTAAACCGACCACCAGCAACTTGTCCGCGGACAACCTGACCACACAGAAGGAAACGACTTTCATGACCATGACCATCGAGCAGGCCGAGTGGTTTGCCGACACATTCGAAAAGCTGGTTGCCAACGTCGGCCAGGCGGTGCTGGGCAAGGAGCACGTCATCCGGCTGACCTTCACGGCCATGCTGGCCGAAGGCCACGTCCTGTTCGAGGACGCGCCCGGCACCGGAAAGACCTCCCTGGCCCGGGCCCTGGCGGCGACCGTCCAGGGCTCCAACAACCGCATCCAGTTCACTCCGGACCTGCTTCCCTCCGACGTGACCGGCGTGACGATCTACGACCAGAAGACGCAGAAGTTCGAGTTCCACAAGGGGCCGATCTTCAACAACATCGTCCTGGCTGACGAGATCAACCGCGCCTCGCCGAAGACCCAGTCCGCGCTGCTGGAGGTCATGGAGGAATCCCGCGTCACGGTGGACGGTGTCACCTACTCCGCCGGCCGGCCGTTCATGGTGATGGCCACCCAGAACCCCATCGAGCAGGCCGGCACCTACCGCCTCCCCGAAGCCCAGCTTGACCGCTTCCTGATCAAGACCTCCATCGGATACCCGGACCACGCGTCCACCGTCCGGCTCCTTGGCGGATCCAACCTCAAGGACCGTTCCAGGGAACTGAGCGCCGTCATCACCACCCAGGCGGTGGCCGACATGGCGGACCTCGCCGCAACCGCGCACGTGGACACCGCGGTGCTGGAATATATCTCCCGGCTGTGCGAAGAGACCCGGAACGCCCCGGAAACCCGGCTCGGCGTCTCCGTCCGCGGTGCCCTGGCCATGGTCCGCGCCACCAAGGTCTGGGCAGCATCGCAGGGACGGAACTTCGTCCTGCCCGACGACGTCAAGGAACTGGCACCAGTGGTGTGGACCCACCGGTTCGTCATGGACCCCGAGGCTGAATTCTCCGGCGCCACCGCCGAGGCGGTGCTGACCAGGATCCTGGCCGCCGTCGCCGCCCCGCAGCAGCGCACCAACGCCTGACCCGCCGGGCACGGCCCGCACGGCACACTCCATTCCAGCGCAACAACAACGAAGGCACCCCCTATGTCCGACGGCACGTCCAGCGGTACCCCGCTGACCCGGCTCGCGGAGCGGCTCCAGCAACTCTTCCACCGGAACGGCCGCCCCACCCGCCTGCACCCGGCAGCGGTGTGGGCCGAGGCCAGCAACACGGCCGCCCTGGCCCTCGCGCCCGCGTGGCGCGGCGTCAGGGACGCCTGGCTCAGGTACGCCTGGCCCGTGCTGTCGGTGGTAAGCATCCTGGGCTGGTCCGTCCTTGCCGCCGCCCTCCTGCTCTGGTCAACCGGGCAGGCCTTTGGATGGCAGGAAGCCAAGGCCGCAGCCATCGCGGCGTTCGCCATGTTCGTCATCGCGGTCGCCTTCATCCTGGGCCGCTCGTCCTATGGCGTGATGCTGGACCTCGCCCGGACCCGGGTGGCAGTGGGGGACAGCGCCGTCGGCAGCATCGCCGTGTCCAACACGTCGGCGCGCCCGCTGCTGCCCGCGGCCCTGGAACTGCCGGTGGGCGGCGCCACCGCCGTGTTCCACCTGCCGCGGATGAAGCCCGGCCAGGTCCATGAGGACCTTTTCACCATCCCCACCGCGCGGCGCGCCGTCATCGTGGTGGGCCCGGTGCGCTCCGTCCGCGCCGACCCGCTGCACCTGCTGCGCCGCCAGGTCCTCTGGACCGAGCCCGAGGACCTCTTCGTCCATCCCCGCACCGTTGCCCTGGGCGGATCGGCGGCGGGTTTCATCCGGGACCTGGAAGGCATGCCCACCACCGACCTGTCCAGCGCCGATGTCTCCTTCCACGCCCTGCGCGACTACGTTCCCGGCGATGACCGCAGGCACATCCACTGGAAGACGACGGCACGCACCAACAAGCTGATGGTGCGCCAGTTCGAGGAAACCCGCCGCGCCCACCTGGCCATCTCGCTGTCCATCAACACGGAGGAGTACGCCTCCGAAACCGAATTCGAAATGGCCATCTCCGTGGCCGCCTCCATCGGCCGGCAGGCCATCCGCGAGCAGCGCGAACTCGACGTCCTCACCCAGAAAGGGCCGCTGCGCTGCGAAACCGGCCGCAACATGCTCGACGACATGACCAGGATCGTCGGGGCACCCATGCGCCGCACCGCCGTCGACCTGGCCCGGACGCTGGCCGACACCGTCCCCAACGCCTCCGTGGTGTTCTTCGTGGTGGGAAGCAACGTCACCGCCACCCAGCTCCGCTCCGCGGCCGCCTCCGTCCTGCCCGGCGTGCGCAGCCTGGCGGTCCGGGTGGAAGCCGGCGCAGCGCCCACGCGAGCTAACATCGCGGACCTGACAGTCCTCACGCTCGGTGACCTGAACGACCTGGCCATCGTGCTAAGAAAGGCGGCCGCATGAGCACCGCACCGGGCACATCCCCGCACCGGCAGTCCTCGCGGACCCGCACGGGTCGCAAAGCCGGCCACCGGGAATCCGCCTTCGCCGACGGACAGCCCCTGTGGCACTTCCTGCTCGACGCCGGGGCCCTGGTCATCCTGCTGGGGCTCGGCCTGCTCGGCTTCGGCCTGAGCTTCGGCGGCGACCCGTACTACCTGCTCTCCGGCTTTGGCGGCATCATCCTGGGCCTGGGGATCGGTGCGGCCAACGCCCACCTGCGCCTGGGCCTGCTGATCACCACCGCCCTGGCCCTCGGCGCCTACCTGGTCATGGGAACCTGGCTTGCGGTCCCTGACGTCGCGATCGCCGGCTTCGTGCCCAGCCTGGAATCACTCCGGACCCTTCTGCTGGGCATCGTGTTCGCCTGGAAGGACATGCTCACCGTGGGGGTCCCGGTGGGAACCGCGGGCGGCGTCCTCATCGTTCCCTTCCTCAGCTGCCTGGCCATGGCGCTGGTGGCAGCGGTCCTGACTTGGCGGGCCAGGAGCCCCTGCCTGCCGCTCATGCCGGTCCTGGTCCTGTTCGTCACCGGGATCGCCTTCAGCACCAACGCCGCGTTCCTGACCCTGGAGCGGGGGATCGGCCTGACGGTCCTGGGCATCGCCTGGGCCACTTTCCGGCGCGACGTCCTGCGCCGCAACAACACCAAGCGGGTCTCGGTCAACAACCCGCAGACGGACAGCGCCACAGCACGCCGTGCCAGGATCCGCCGGCTCGGCCTGGCTGCAGGGGTGATCGCGGCCAGCGTGGGAATCACGGCGGTGGCCGCCCCGCTGGTGAGCGCCGGCGACGAACGGAAGGTCCTCCGGAACGTAGTGGTCCCGCCGTTCGATCCCAAGGACTACATCACGCCCCTGGCCAGCTTCAGGACTTATGTGAAGGACAAGAAGGACGACACGCTGTTCGTGGTCAAGGGCCTGCCACGGGACGGCCGGGTGCGGCTCGGCGCCCTGGATGCCTTCAACGGCACCAACTACAACATGGACCCCAACGGCTCGGGCAACTTCAGCAAGGTGGGGGACGCCAAGTCCATCAACACGCTCGCGGACACTTCCGGGGTAGTGCCTACCAACGATTACTCAATCAGCATCAGCATCGAGGACTACCAGGGCTTCTTCGTGCCGGGCGGACGCAAGACCACCGGCATCAGCTTTGACCAGGGTGGTTCCGGCGCGGCCGCCGGCCTCTACTTCAACCCGGGCACGGACACCGCCGTGACCACCAACGGACTGGCACGCGGCGATTCCTACAGCGTCCAGGTGTCAGACCCCGTCAAGCTCGAACACGGCCAGCTGACACAGTACGACTTCGCGAAAGTCTCCCTGCCCGATCCCCTCGAGGTGCCGCCGGTGGTCGGCTCCCAGGCCAACGACCTGTCCGCCGACGCGCCCACGTCCATCGACCGGGTGCGCCAGATCGAGGCCCACTTCCAGAAGACCGGCGCCTTCAGCAACGGGCTCGTGAGCGAAGGGCAGCTGCCCAGCGTCTCAGGCCACGGTTCCGCACGGATCCGGAACCTGCTGACCGCAAAGCAGATGCTCGGCGACGACGAACAGTACGCCGTTGCCATGTCCCTGATGCTCCGGCACCTGGGCATCCCGTCCCGGGTGGTGATGGGTTTCTACCCGGAGCCCACCAGCCCCGAAAACGGCGCCGGGGAGGTGAAGATCACCGGAAAGGACGTCCACGCCTGGGTGGAGGTGGCCTTCGAACGCGTCGGCTGGGTCAGCTTCGACCCGACGCCGCCCAAGGACAACATTCCCATCCCGCCGGACCCGGAAAACAAGTCCAAGCCCAAGCCGCAGGTGCTGCAGCCGCCGCCCCCGCCGCAGGAGCCCGCGGACCTGCCGCCGGACTCCTCGCCCGACGCACTGGACGCTGACCAGAAAAAGAACAACCCGTGGCTGTTCTGGGGCGCC
>JABFWC010000005.1 GCA_013362385.1 Pseudarthrobacter sp. | reverse complement strand
CAACAGCACCCCGGTGGCGGACACCGCGGGTGTAGTGGAGCAGGTCTACACGCTGGGCCAGGCGGCCGGGTGGGTTGACGTGCGACCGGTCGGCGCCGTCACCGTGGGCCTGGCCGGGGAGCAGCTGGCCGAGCTCGGCGCCATGGCCGACTCCCGCGCACGGGTGCGGATGTTCTCCGACGACGGCATCTGCGTCCACGACCCCGTGCTCATGCGCCGCGCCCTGGAATACGTCAAGGCGTTCGACGGCGTCGTGGCCCAGCACGCGCAGGAACCCCGCCTCACCGCCGGGGCCCAGATGAACGAGGGCGACGTCTCAGCGGTCCTCGGCCTCACCGGCTGGCCGGCCGTGGCGGAGGAAAGCATCATCGCCCGCGACGTCCTGCTGGCGCAGCACGTCGGCTCGCGGCTGCACGTATGCCACGTCTCGACGGCGGGCTCCGTTGAGATCATCCGCTGGGCCAAGGAACGCGGCATCGACGTCACCGCCGAGGTCACCCCGCACCACCTGCTGCTCACCGACGACCTGGTGCGCAGCTACGACCCCGTCTACAAGGTCAACCCGCCGCTGCGCACCGACGCCGACGTCCAGGCTCTGCGTGCCGGGCTCGCGGACGGAACCATCGACGTCGTCGGCACCGACCACGCACCGCACCCCAGCGAGCACAAGGAATGCGAGTGGGCCCAGGCCGCCATGGGCATGACCGGGCTGGAAACCGCCCTGTCCGTCGTGCAGCACGCCATGATCGACACCGGACTGATGACCTGGGCCGACTTCGCCCGGGTCACCTCCACCACGGCCGCCACAATCGGCCGGCTTCCCGACCAGGGCCGGCCGATCGAGGCAGGGGAACCGGCCAACCTCATCCTGGTGGACCCCGCTGCCCGCTGGACCGTCGATCCCGGCAAGATGGCCACCATGGGCCGCAACTCGCCGTTCAAGGGTCGCGAACTGCCCGGCAAGGTTGTTGCAACGTTCTTCCGGGGCCACCCCACGGTCATGGACGGCGCACTCAACACCCCGCACCCCGACGCCGCGGCAACCCCGGTGGGCGCGGCCTGATGGACACCAAGCTTCTCTCGGCCGTGATCACCGCGGCGATCATCGCCGTCGTACTGGTGATGATGTGGGCAGGCTGGCGGAGCCGGCTTAAGCGGCAGTCCGACGTCGAACAGCTGCCCCAGGTGCCCGCGGCGCCCGGGGAACCAACCGCCGCCGCCGAAGGGCAGTACGTGGCCACCACCACCGCCGGCGACTGGCTGGACCGGATCGCCGTGCACGGCCTCGGCATCCGCACCAACGCAACGCTTGCGGTCTACCCGCACGGCGTCATCTACGACCGATCGGGGGCAGCCGCCCTCTACGTCCCCGCGGCGCAGCTCACCGGCGTCCGGCAGGAAAGCGGCATGGCAGGCAAGTTCGTGGAGAAGGACGGCCTGCTGGTGCTGGCCTGGACGCTCGGCGCGCACGCGCTGGACACCGGCTTCCGCACCCGCCGCGCCGCCGACAAGGACGTGCTGTACCAGGCCCTTCAGGAATTGATTTCGTCAGCCCCCGCGGCTGGTGCCACCAGTGGAAAGTAAGACAGTGAAAGCGAATACAGTGACAGCAACCACCTCCGCACCGGCAGCGCTGGTCCTCGAAGACGGGCGCATCTTCCGCGGGACCAGCTACGGCGCCACCGGCACCGCCCTCGGCGAGGCAGTCTTCGCCACCGGAATGACCGGCTACCAGGAAACCATCACCGACCCGTCCTACGCCCGCCAGCTGGTGGTCCAGACGGCCCCGCACATCGGCAACACCGGCGTAAACAGTGACGACGCCGAGTCGCGCCGGATCTGGGTGGCCGGGTACATCGTCCGCGACGCCGCCCGCCGCCCATCCAACTGGCGCTCCGAGCGTTCCCTGGACGAAGAGCTGGTGGCACAGGGCATCGTGGGGATCCAAGGCGTGGACACCCGGGCCATCACCCGGCACCTGCGCGAGCACAAGACCATGCGCGCCGGCATCTTCTCCGGCGAGGCCGCCGAGGCCACGGACAAGGAACTGCTCGACGCCGTCCTCGCCAGCGCCCCCATGGAAGGTGCCCGCCTGGCCGAGGAAGTCAGCGTCGACGAAGCCTACGTGGTGGAACCCAAGGACCACGGCTGGGACGGCGAGCCCCGCTTCAGCATCGCCGCGATCGACCTCGGCATCAAGGCCATGACCCCGGTCCGCTTCGCCGAGCGCGGCGTCCGCGTCCACGTGCTGCCGGCCACCGCCACGCTCGAAGACGTCAAGGCGGTCGACCCGGACGGCTTCTTCATGTCCAACGGCCCCGGCGACCCCGCCACCGCCGATGCCCAGGTCAAGCTGCTCCGTTCGGTCCTGGACGAGAAGCTGCCGTACTTCGGCATCTGCTTCGGCAACCAGATCCTGGGCCGCGCACTGGGCTTTGGCACCTACAAGCTCCGCTACGGCCACCGCGGCATCAACCAGCCGGTCATGGACCGGCGGACCGGCAAGGTGGAAATCACCTCGCAGAACCACGGCTTTGCCGTGGACGCACCGCTCGACGGCGCCACCCAGGCTCCGGAGGCACGGTACGGCCGGGTGGAGGTCAGCCACGTCAGCCTGAACGACGACGTCGTCGAAGGCCTCGCCTGCCTCGATATCCCCGCGTTCTCCGTGCAGTACCACCCGGAAGCAGCCGCGGGCCCGCACGACGCCGCCTACTTGTTTGACCGCTTCATCGAACTGATGGAGGGCACGCGGGACGGCCGGACTGCCAACCTTTCCAAGGAGCCGGTGGACGCCGCACACCCCGCGGAAGCGGACAACACAGCTGCTGAACACAAGAACGACAACAAGACTGAGGACAAGAAGTAATGCCGAAACGTACAGACCTCAAGAGCGTCCTCGTCATTGGTTCCGGCCCGATCGTCATCGGCCAGGCCGCCGAGTTCGACTACTCCGGCACCCAGGCGCTGCGCGTCCTCAAGGAGGAAGGCCTGCGCGTCATCCTCGTGAACTCCAACCCGGCCACCATCATGACCGACCCCGAGTTCGCCGACGCCACCTACGTCGAACCCATTACCCCGGAGGTGGTCGAAAAGATCATCGCCAAGGAACGCCCCGACGCCGTCCTGCCCACCCTGGGCGGCCAGACCGCGCTGAACACCGCCATCGCCCTGGACAAGAACGGTGTGCTGGAGAAGTACAACGTGGAGCTGATCGGCGCGAACATCGCCGCGATCGAACTCGGCGAGGACCGCGAGAAGTTCAAGGGCGTCGTGGAGCGCTGCGGCGCCGAATCCGCCCGAAGCCACATCATCCACACCATGGACGAGGCCCTCACCGCTGCCGGCGACCTGGGCTACCCGATGGTGGTCCGACCCTCCTTCACCATGGGCGGCCTCGGCTCCGGCCTGGCCTACAACGAAGAGGACCTGCGCCGCATCGTCGGCCAGGGCCTGCAGTACAGCCCCACCAGCGAGGTCCTGCTCGAAGAGAGCATCCTCGGCTGGAAGGAATACGAGCTCGAAATGATGCGGGACAAGAACGACAATGTGGTTGTCGTCTGCTCCATCGAAAACTTCGATCCCGTCGGCGTTCACACCGGCGACTCCATCACGGTGGCGCCGGCCCTGACACTCACCGACCGCGAATACCAGAAGCTGCGCGACGTCGCCATCGCCGTCATCCGTGAAGTGGGCGTGGACACCGGCGGCTGCAACATCCAGTTCGCCATCGATCCCAAGACCGGCCGCGTGGTGGTCATCGAGATGAACCCCCGCGTCTCCCGCTCCTCGGCGCTGGCATCGAAGGCGACGGGCTTCGCCATCGCCAAGATCGCCACCAAGCTCTCCCTTGGCTACACCCTGGACGAGATCCCGAACGACATCACGCAGAAGACGCCTGCCTCCTTCGAGCCCACGCTCGACTACGTGGTGGTCAAGGTCCCGCGCTTCGCCTTCGAGAAGTTCCCGGCGGCGGACAACACCCTCACCACCACCATGAAGTCCGTGGGCGAAGCGATGGCCATGGGCCGCAACTTCACCGAGGCCCTGCAGAAGGCCCTGCGGTCCCTGGAGCAGAAGGGCTCGCAGCTGGACTTCAGCAGCGTCCCCGAGTGGGAAGTCGCCGAGCTGGTCGAGAAGGCCAAGCGGCCCACCACCGAGCGGCTGCACCAGGTCCAGCGGGCCCTGCTGGGCGGCGCCACCGTGGAGCAGCTCTTCGAGGCCACAAAGATCGACCCCTGGTTCCTGGACCAGCTCGAACTCCTCAACGAGGTCTCCCGGGAAATCCGCCAGACCGGTGCCCTGACCGCCGACATGCTCAAGCGGGCCAAGCGCCACGGCTTCTCCGACGAGCAGATCGGTGGCCTCACGCACAACTCCGAGGCCGTGGTCCGCGGCGTCCGCCAGGCCCTGGGCATCCGCCCGGTCTACAAGACCGTGGACACCTGTGCCGCGGAGTTCGCCGCCTACACGCCGTACCACTACTCGGCCTACGACGAGGAGGATGAGGTTGCGCTGCACTCCAAGCCGTCGATCCTGATCCTCGGCTCCGGCCCCAACCGCATCGGCCAGGGCATCGAGTTCGACTACTCCTGCGTCCACGCCTCCATGGCGCTGCGCAAGGCCGGCTACGAGACCGTCATGGTCAACTGCAACCCGGAAACCGTCTCCACCGACTACGACATCTCCACCCGCCTGTACTTCGAGCCGCTCACGCTTGAGGACGTGCTGGAGGTCATCGCGGCCGAGGAACGCACCGGCGGCGTCATGGGCGTGTTCGTCCAGCTCGGCGGCCAGACCCCGCTGAAGCTCGCGCAGCAGCTTGCCGACGCCGGCGTGCCGATCCTCGGCACCTCCCCTGAGGCCATCGACCTCGCCGAGCACCGCGGCGCCTTCTCCCGCGTCCTGGACAAGGCCGGCCTCGTCTCGCCCAAGAACGGCACCGCGGTGTCCTTCGAGGACGCCAAGACGATCGCCGACGAGATCGGGTACCCGGTGCTGGTCCGCCCGTCCTACGTGCTCGGCGGCCGCGGCATGGAAATCGTCTACGACGAGCCGAACCTGTCCCGCTACATCGCCAACGCCACCGAGATCACCCCGGACCACCCGGTCCTGATCGACCGGTTCCTCGAGGACGCTGTCGAAATCGACGTCGACGCCCTCTACGACGGCACCGACCTGTACCTCGGCGGCATCATGGAGCACATCGAGGAAGCCGGCATCCACTCCGGCGACTCCGCCTGCGTCCTGCCGCCGATAACCCTGGGCAGCAACGTCGTCGAGCGTGTCCGCGTGGCCACCCGCGCCATCGCCGAAGGCGTCGGCGTGCGCGGCCTGATCAACATCCAGTTCGCGCTGGCCTCGGACGTGCTCTACGTCCTCGAAGCCAACCCGCGTGCGTCCCGGACCGTGCCGTTCGTGTCCAAGGCCACCGGCGTCCAGATGGCCAAGGCCGCCGCCCTGATCGGCACCGGCGTGACCATCAACCAGCTCCGCGGCGCCTATAAGATGCTGCCGGAAACCGGTGACGGCTCCACACTGCCGCTGAATGCCCCCGTGGCCGTCAAGGAAGCAGTGCTGCCGTTCAGCCGGTTCCGCACGCTCGAAGGCAAGGTGGTGGACTCGCTGCTCGGCCCGGAGATGCGCTCCACCGGTGAGGTCATGGGCATCGACAAGCATTTCGACACCGCCTTCGCCAAGAGCCAGGCGGGCGCGAACAACGCCCTGCCCA
>JABFWC010000465.1 GCA_013362385.1 Pseudarthrobacter sp. | reverse complement strand
GCAAGCCGGACATCCGCGAGGACTACGAACGCGTCCAGGCCGTCCGCTCCGTCCTGGGGCCGGGGCGCAGGCTGATGATCGATGCCAACCAGCGCTGGGACCTGCCGACAACCTTCCGGGCACTGGACGTCCTGGCCGAGTTCGGGCTGGAGTGGCTGGAGGAGCCCCTCCGCGCGGATGACCTTTGGGCTTACCGGCGGCTGCGCAAGCACTCACCCGTGCCCATCGCCCTCGGCGAAAACCTGCACACCATCTACCGGTACTGCGATTTCATTGAGGCGGAGGCTGTGGACATCCTCCAGCCCTATATCATCAGGGTGGGCGGCAGCACCCCATTCCGGCGCATCGTTGAGCTGGCCCGGACCCACAGCATCAAGGTGATGCCCCACCTGCTGCCGGAGTTGTCCGGGCAGTTGGCGCTGACCCTCGCGGAGCCCACGCTGGTGGAAGACGTCGAGGAGGCGTCCTTCGAACAGCTGGGAATCCTGGACGGGCCGTCGCCGGTCCGGTTCAGCAACAGCCGGGTAACCCTCGCGGACCCGGCAGGCCTGGGCTTCCGCTTCCGGGACGGGCTGTAACCATATTCATACGAGGAACAGGTATCTGACGTGACTACAACTGCAACGCTTTCCCTGTCCGGGCTGACCAGGGCCGCCACCGGGGCGGCACTGATTTCAGCCGCCGCTTCCGACGCTGAGCGGGCGGCATGGCTGAACGCAGTCGCCGATGCCCTTGACGACAACGCCGCGGAACTGGTGGAAATCGCAGACTCCGAAACCAGCCTGGGTGCTCCCCGGCTCACGGGTGAGGTTGCCCGCACCACCGGCCAGCTTCGCCTTTTCGCCCGAGTGATCACCGAAGGCTCCTACCTGGAGGCCATCATCGACCACGCCGACCCAGCCTCCACGCCGCCCAAGCCCGACCTGCGCCGCATCCTGCGGCCCATCGGCCCCGTGGCGGTCTTCTCGGCGTCGAACTTCCCGTTCGCCTTCTCCGTGGCCGGCGGCGACACCGCCTCCGCCCTCGCCGTCGGTTGCTCCGTGATCGTCAAAGCCCACTCGGGCCACCTCCGGCTTTCCGAACGCACCGCTGAAATCGTGGCCGAAGCACTGCGCGCGGCGGGCGCCCCTGAGGGCCTGTTCGCGCTGGTCAGCGGCCGGGAAGTCGGAACGGCTTTGGTGCAGGACCCCGCCATCAAGGCGGTCGGCTTCACCGGCTCCATTCCCGGCGGCCGTGCCCTGTTCGACCTTGCCACGTCGCGGCCGGAGCCTATCCCCTTCTATGGTGAGCTGGGCAGCCTCAACCCGGTCGTGATCACCCCCGCGGCCCTGCAGGAGCGATCCGGGGAACTCGCCGCCGGCCTCGCCGGGTCCTTCACCCTTGGCGCCGGCCAGTTCTGCACCAAGCCGGGCCTGGTGTTCATTCCTGCCGGCACCGGATTCGCTGCGGAAGTGGCGCAGGCAAGCAAGGATAAGCCGGCGCACGGCATGCTCACCAGCAGGATCGCCGAGGCGTATCCGGACGGGCTGCGCAGCTTCGCGTCCGTGGAGGGCGTGGATGTGGTCAGCGGGACGGTGGACCAGGACGCTGCGGCCAACGGTGCAGCGCCGGTGGTGTTCTCCACCACGGCGGCGAAAGTGCTGGAATGCCCGGAACACTTGCTGGAGGAATGCTTCGGACCCACCACCATGCTGATCGAATACAGGGACCAGGATGAACTGTCGGCCGTGCTCGCCAAGGTTCCCGGCAGCCTGACTGCGACCTTGCACGCCCAGCCCGGTGAAGACATCGCGGCCTTGGTCGAACAGCTCTCCGGCCTCGCCGGCCGTGTCCTCTTCGAAGGCTGGCCCACCGGCGTCGCAGTGAACTGGGCGCAGCAGCACGGCGGCCCCTTCCCGGCCACCACGTCGCTGTTCACCTCGGTTGGCGCGACGGCGGTCCGCCGGTTCCAGCGTCCGGTGGCGTACCAGGACGCCCCGGAAGCCGCGCTGCACCCGGCCCTGCGCGAAGCCAACCCGCTGCGCATTCCGCGGCGCGTGGACGGCGAACTGCAGCTTCCCTGAACAGATAGCTGCTCCTACAGCTGCAGGGTCAGTGGCCGCTGCAGCCCGTTCACGGCGGCCGTGGGCCAGCGCGGATCCACCGTGAGCACGCGCAGCCCGGACTCCGTGAGTTGTACCGTGTCCTCGATCTTGACCCCGGGACCGGACGGGTTCCACGTAAAGCTCTGGTTCGGCACCACAGTGTCCGTGACAGCGGCCGTGACCCGGGGATCACGCCCCGCGTAACCGGCCGGCCCGCCCTGGTGGTGCTGTTCCCACTGGTCCGCGCCGAACCCGTGGCGGAGGTAGGACGCCTGGATCTCCGCGAAGATCCCGTCGAGCCGGGCGCCGGGGACCGTGGCGTCGAAGATGTCGGCTTCCACTGCCGCGATGCGTGCCTCGGCCTCGAGCTCTTCGGCGGTGCCGGCGTCGAACCTTACCCAGCGGGTGATGTTGGCTACCAGCCCGTCGCGCCGGGCACAGACCACGGTCATGGCGCGCCGGCCCAGGGGTGAGTGGGTGGCCAGCGGGTGCCGGAACTGGCTGCGGGAACTGCCGTTGCACAGGAGCACCAGCGGCTCGGCGCCGGCTGCCACCACCCGGGCGGCCAGCGCCGAGGCCACCTCAAACTCGGTAGTGTCCGGGGTGGCGGCGGCCAGGACGTCCGTCATCATCACCGCAACCTCGGCGCCCAGCCGGGCGTACCGCGCACTTTCGCCCGGCAGCAGCTGCTGGCGGGCGGCCCGCAGTTCGGCGGCTACGTCGGCTTCGGGCAGGGGAGGCAGGGCACTGTTTCCGACGGCGGCGGCCGCCTGGTGCAGGCTGCCGTACCAGGGCACCGCGTGCAGGGTGACGCCGGGCGGAAGCTCCTCGGCGGCGATCCGGCCCGCTTCGTTGTTGAACGTCATCAGGTGGTCGCCGTCGCGGTCCACCAGCAGCGCGGCGATCGGGTCGCCGGCCAGGCTGATGTGCACGCGGCTGCCGTCCAGGTACCAGGTCAGCGCGGTGTGCGTGGTCAGGAGCAGTGAGTCCCGGGCCGCCGCGTCCAGGATGCCCAGGACGCGTTGGCGCTTGACCGTGCGGTCGGCCGGGGAAGCCGGAGCCCGGCGGGCCGTGGCCTGTGGAACGGCTGCTGCCGTAGTTTGCGTCATGACTGGTCCCCCTGCTGGGCGATCAAGGCTTCGATATCGGTGGTGGCCAGGCTGCCGTCAGCCACGAAAACGGTGATCTGCCGCCGCACGGGACTGCCCGGTTCGGCGATGACGGGCGTGTCCCAGGCCAGCGACTGCCCCACGCCCGGGTACCCGTCCACCCGGACGAACCACGGGTCCGTGGAGCCTTCCGGGGCGACGAAGACCAAGGTGGCGGGCCCGGCGTCGAACTTTCCCGACCAGGCGAGCCAGCGGGCGCTGCTGCCGTGGGTCTCCGACTCGCCGGTGCCGTCAGCCGTCCATACTGTGGCGTTGGCACATGCGGGCAGGCGCCAGAAGAAGCCGCCGTACCCGCCCTCAAAGCGGCCGTTGGAACCGGGGCTGCCGAGGCTCACCGGCTTGTCGCCGGCAGGGGAGAGCACGAAGTCCAGGCACAGGCGCCAGATGGAAGGCGCGACGCCGGACCACGCCCAGGTGCGTTCCTCACGAAGGAGCGGGGCGCCGTCGGGGCCGTTCCAGCTGAGGGACTCCTGCAGCTTTCCCGCGGCGCCTCCGGACCTGGCAGCTGTTTCCGCTGCGCCGGTACCGGTGACGGCGATGCTGCCATGGTCCGGCCGCCAGGTGTACTGTCCGGCGTCACGTGTGTAGGTGCGGCCGCCCCAGAAGTTGACCCCGTCCACGTCCTGCAGGGCAATGCCAACGCCGAGGTGCCAGACGTGGTCCAGCGGCTGGTGGTCCGTCACCACGGTGCCGCCCAAGGTGCGGACCGGGTGCAGGTAGGGTCGCGGCGATGAAACGGCGCGGATGTGGCTGCCATCCTGGTACTCGGCCACGGGCCGGCCGTCCAGGGTGAGGGTGCGGGCCGGCGGAAGGTGCCGGGCCCAGGGCACGCCGAGCTCGGCGAAGGTGGCCTGCGCCTTGGCGGCCCGCTCCATCAGGTCGGCGATGCCGGTGACGACGGGATGGGCGTCGTCGTCTTCCCCTTCCCAGGTGACGTGGGCCGCGCCGATGGGGGCGGGCGCGGGGGACGTGCGAATGGCCTCGAGGACCGCCGTGAAGGCGCCGGTGTCCTCGAGTGCGCAGAGCAGCGGCCCGCCAGTGGACCGGGCTTCCAGGAGGTCTTCCAGCAGGCCGGTGCGTCCGAACGTCCCGCGGCGCTCGCCGTTGGGGGTGCTGACGACCAGCTCGTCCCGGGTGTAGTACAGGGTGATGTCGCCGAGGGTGCCGTGCACGGTGACGGATGGGTCCAGTTGTTCGGGGCCGCAGAGCGTAAGGGCGCACAGCAACGTGGTTCCGTGCGCGGTGCGGATCCGCAGCACGGAGGTGTCGTCACTTTCGGTGTCGTGTGCCCGGTACAGGTCCGTTTCAACGGACACGACGTCAGCCAGCGTGCGGGCTCCGGCAACATGCAGTGCGGTGGCCACGGCATGGGCAAGCGCATTGGTGGCGACCCCGTCCACAACGTCCACGCCATCCAAGCTTCGCTTGCCGGCCCAGCGTGAGCGGTTGAAATATGCCTTGCTCCGCACCCACTGGCCGGTGGCGCTCAGGCCCAGGACATCACCGATTTCCCCGGATCCCACCACACCCGCAAGGGCCGGCAGGGCCGCCGAACCCAGGCTTTGGAAGCCCACCTGCACCAGCCGGCCGGCATTCCGGGCTGCCGCCAGTACGTCGTTGAACTGGGACAGCGACGCCACCGGCGGCTTTTCCACGAACACGTCCATGCCCGCGGACAATGCCGCAATGGCCAGCGGGGCGTGCGTCTGGATCGGGGTGGCGAGGATGGCGACGTCGATATCAGGCTGCGCGGCCAGGAGGGCGCCGAGGTCGGGGAACACGGCCACGGCATCGGCGAGCGTACCCGGCCGGGGCGGGCTCGGATCGGCGACGGCTGCCAGTTCCAGGCGTCCGGCCTCCTGGAGTCGGGCCAGGTTGGCCAGGTGCCGCTCGCCGAAGCCGTGGACCCCAACGAGGGCGATTCTGGGAACGGCTGCCGGCGCGGCGCTTTTGCCGGGCGCCGCGGTGGCCGGGTGCTGAGTCATCACGTGGTTCCTAGGAGGTGTCGGTCGGGGTCGGTGGCGGAAGGTTGCAACGCTGTGCCCAGGAAGTCCAGGGCTTCGTCCTGCATGGCGGACGTGAAGACGTGGCCCCCGGGCCAAAAGCTGCCGGTGTAGCGGGCGGTGCCGGCATGCAGTGACTCCAGCATCCCGTGGGCCCGGCGCATGCCGTCCTCGGGGAAGAGCTGGTCCGCCAGTGCGTACTGCACAAGGAATGCGGCCGTGGCTGCGCGGGTGGTCAGCTCGGGCCAGTCACCCAACTTCCACAGCCCCGGGGTTTGCAGCAGCCAGGAATGGGCGTCGAGGTAGGCCGGCAGGAGAGACTCGAAGGTGGTCATCATGCAGGCCACCACCGAGGCCCGGATCCGGGGACTCAGCGCGGCCAGCACCAGCGAACGGCCGCCCCCGCCGGAGAAGCCGATGCAGCCCAGGCGTGAGCTGTCCACGCCGGGCATTGCGGCCAGGATTTCCAGGGCTGCG
>JABFWC010000120.1 GCA_013362385.1 Pseudarthrobacter sp. | reverse complement strand
GACCGCTGGGTTGAGCTTGAGGTGCTGGATGAGCCGGGCGACGAGGGCGGCACGCTGCACGTGGTGGTGGCGGACTCGGGTGACGGCCTGCCCGAGGGGACTGACCCGGAGGGCGTTTTTGCCGAAGGGTTCACCACTGCCTCCGGCGCGCTTGCCCGGAACAATCGGGCCGGCGGCGGGCAAGGCTTCGGACTGGCCCTGGCGCGCCAGCTGGCCCGCCGCCGCGGCGGGGAAGTCAAGGTGCTTGAGCGCGGAACCAGGGGCGGACCGGGAGCGGTGTTCATGGCCACGCTCCCGCAGACAACGGCGGGAAGCGGCGCCGCCAAGATTTTGGGGGAAGCCGGAAAGGATGGGAATGGCTGACGATTTTCGGGTCCTGATCGTCGATGACGACTTCCACGTGGCCAAGCTGCACGCGGCCTACGTCGACTCGGTGGCAGGGTTCCTGGCCTTGTCCCCCGTCGGCACGGCGTCCCTGGCGCTGCAGGCGATCCACAGCCTGCGCCCGGACGTGGTGCTGCTTGACGTGTACCTGCCGGACGCGTCCGGGCAGGACCTGCTGCAGCAGCTGGATGTAGACACCATCATCCTCAGCGCGGCCTCCGATGCCGCCTCCGTCCGGGTGGCGTTCCGCCGCGGCGCCCTGGGCTACCTGCTGAAGCCGTTCACCGCGGAGTCGCTGTCGCAGCAGCTGCGCTCCTACGCCCGGTACCGGCGCCTCCTGGGCCAGCCGGGGGCGCTGGACCAGGAGGCGGTGGAACGTGCCAAACGGTCGCTGATTCCCGGCGACGCGGCGCCGTCGTCGAAACCCCGCTCGGCAACCGAAGCGGCGGTGCTGGAGTCCCTGGCCCCGGGCGAGCAGTACTCAGCTGCCGAAGTCGCCGCCCGCGTGGGCGTCTCCCGGGCCACCGCGCAGCGCTACCTGTCCTCCCTGGCGGACGACGGCGCGGTGGACATCCAGCTGCGCTACGGAACCACGGGCAGGCCGGAACACCGCTACGGCCTGCCGGGCAGGTAGCGCCGGGCCAGCCAGATGGCGGAAAGTTACTCGCTCTTCCGGGCGACGAGCTCGATCTCGACGAGCATCTTCGGGTCCAGGAACGGCAAAACGTGCACCAGGGAGAGGGTGGGGCGGATCTCGCCGAACACCTCGCCGTGGGCCTTGCCTGCTTCCTCCCACTTGCTGATGTCCGTCAGGTACAGCTTGGACTGCACCACGTCCTCGTAGCCGAACCCGGCATCGGCGAGGACCTTGCCGAGCTTCTGCAGGATGTACTGGGTCTGGGTGTAGAAGTCATCGCCGACGATGCCGTCATCACCGCTGGCGGCGGTGGCCGAGATGTAGAGGGTGTTGTCCACCTGGACGGCGCGGGAGTAGCCGAGGGTCTGTTCCCAGACGGAGCCGGTACCGAAGGTTTTGCGCATGGGTGGGCCTTTCAAAGCTGGAATGGGTCGCCACCACTGTAGGCCCGCTAGAGGTCGCGCCGGTAAACCAACAGTTTTGTGTCGGTTCCGGGGACGAACCAGTCGCGGTGGGGCACCCGCTGGAAACCCGTCTTGCGGTACAGCCCGTGCGCGCTCTCCCAGGCCTTGCCTGTAGTGAGGGATACTGCGCGGATGCCGGGAAGGGTCTTCGCGTAGCTGAGGATGGCATCCACCATCGCAAGGCCTGCACCGCTGCGCTGGACCGCGGGGTCCACTACCAGCATCCGGAATTCGAGCTCGTCCGGCAGGGCGATGTCAGCGTACGGCTCGCCGGCAAGGGCCAGCGTCACCGAGCCGATGATGGCGCCGTCCCGTTCGGCTACCCAGATGGTGGCGTGTGCCGCGCGGGCGGCCACGTCCATGATCTTCACCATGTAGGGGTGCGTGGCGTCGTCGAAGTAACCGGCGGAAAGGTAGGAGTCGCGGGTGATGCGGGCGACGGCTCCGAAGTCGGCCTCGACGGCGGGACGGATGGTGATCTGCGGCTGCACCAGTCAATGGTAGTCGCGCTTCCTGCCCCCGCAGCGGCAAACGGCCCTTTCCGTGACCGAACTATCAGTCCCGCAACAACAGGACGGCGCGGTCCGTCCGCCTTGTCAGTACCGACTTGTCCGGTGCCGCGTTGTCCAGTGACGCCTTGTCAGTTCCGCGTTGTCCAGTGCTGTTCTGCCCCGGCGCTCCCGTCAGACCGGTTCAGGGCCGGGCGCCCGGTCAGAGCGGGAACTTGCCGGACAGTTCCAGCCCGGCGGCGCACGTCCATGCATCCAGGCGTTCGCCGTCGCTGGGCCCTCCCTCGAGCGGGCTCGTCAGGCGCGGGCGACGCACCCAGCAGCCGGCTTCCTCGGCGATCAGGGCTCCGGCGGAGAAGTCGTGCTCGTTCAGGCCCCGCTCACCGTAGGCGTCATGGGTGCCGTCGGCCACCATGCACAGGTCGAGGGCAGCCGACCCCAGCCGCCGGACATCGGCGAAACCGTCCATCAGGCCGGCGAGGGCCGAGGCCTGCTCCGCCCTGACGTCCGGATCGTAGCTGAAACCGGTCGCCAGGATCTGGCCCTTCCGGCCGGATACGGGCCCTTCCAGGCGCGTCACGGTGCCGCCTTCCTCCAGCCAGGCGCCGTGACCGCGGGCAGCGTAGTACACCCGCCGCAGCGCCGGGGCGTTGACGACGCCGGCCAGCCAGACGCCGTCGGCATCCGCCACCGCCACTGAGGTGGCGTAATAGACGATGTTGCGGATGAAGTTGGTGGTGCCGTCCAGGGGGTCGATGGACCAGCGGAAACCGGTGGGGTCCGCGGGGCGGGTGGTCCCGTGCTCCTCCCCGGTGATGCTGTCCCCGGGGCGGGCCGCAGCGATGACCTCGCGCACTGCGTTTTCCGCCGCCAGGTCGAAAGCGGTGACCCAGTCCCCGGCGGCACCCTTGTTGCTGGCGTCCAGGCCGTCAGCGGTCCGGCGGGCCAGCACCGCGGCGCCTGCCGAAGCGGCCTGCCGCGCCACTTCCAGGAGTTCCACGGCGGCGCTCATGCGGTTTCCCCAGCTGCGGCCGGGATCGTGGCCTCCTCGCTGTCGTCCCCGCCCGGTTCCGAAGCCGCGCCGTCCGTATTTACTGCGTCCGAATCTGCTGCATCCGCACCTGCTGCGTCTCCCAAGGCGGCCGGTCCGCCGTCGAGCAGCTGCCGGAACCCGTCCTCATCCAGTACGGGGATGCCCAGCTGCTCCGCCTTGTCCAGCTTGCTGCCGGCGCTCTCCCCCGCCACGACGTAGCTGGTGTTCTTCGACACGGATCCGGCAGCCTTGCCGCCCCGGAGCAGGATCGCTTCCTTGGCCTCGTCCCGGCTGAAGTTGGGCAGGGAGCCGGTGACCACCACGGTAAGCCCCTCAAGGGTGCGCGGCATGGACTCGTCGCGTTCGTCCTCCATGCGCACCCCGGCGGCGGCCCAGCGGTCGACGATCTCCACGTGCCAGTCCTCGGCGAACCACTCCTTGAGCGCGGCGGCGATGGTAGGCCCCACCCCGTCCACGTGGGCGAGTTCCTCCTCGGAAGCGGCCCGGATCCGGTCCATCGTGCCGAAGGCCTGGGCCAGGGCACGGGAGGCACGGGGACCGACGTGCCGGATGGAGAGGGCCACCAGCACGCGCCAGAGCGGCTGGGTCTTGGCCTTTTCCAGTTCCTTGAAGAGTTTCTGCGTGGTGGCGGTGGGCTTGGACGGCGATTTGGCGGTGCCCTTGCTGTAGAAGTAGGGCACCAGTTCGTACTCGCCGGTGGGAACGCCCTTGGACTTTTTCTCGCGCCTGATGCGGACGTCGGCGAGGTCTTCGGGGGTGAGGTCGAACAGTCCGGCTTCGGAGGCCAGCGGCGGGACCGCCGGTTCGGCCGGCTGGGTCAGGGCGATCGCGGCTTCCCAGCCCAGGGCTTCGATGTCGAAGGCGCCGCGGCCGGCCACGTGGAAGACGCGCTCGCGGAGCTGGGACGGGCAGGATTTGGAATTGGGGCAGCGGACGTCCACGTCCCCCTCCTTGGCGGGGGCCAGCGGGGTGCCGCAGGAAGGGCATTCGGCGGGCATCACGAAATCCCGGACAGGCGGGTCCTGCTGGTCGCGAAGGGCCAGGACCGGACCCACGATTTCCGGGATGACGTCGCCTGCTTTCCGCAGGATGACGATGTCGCCGATCTTGACGCCCTTGGCCTTGACCACGTCCTGGTTGTGCAGGGTGGCCATTTCCACGGTGGAGCCGGCAACCTTCACCGGTTCCATGACGCCGTAGGGAGTCACCCGCCCGGTGCGGCCCACGTTGACCTGGATGTCCAGGAGTTTGGTGTGGACCTCCTCCGGCGGGTACTTGTAGGCCACGGCCCAGCGGGGGACGCGGGTGGTGTAGCCCAGGGCCCGCTGGGTGGCGAAATCGTCCACCTTGATGACGATGCCGTCGATTTCGTGGAGCAGGCTGTGGCGCTGGTCGCCGAACCGCTGGATGAAGCCGAGGATGTCCGCGCGCCCCTGCAGCACCTGGAAGTAGGGGCTGACAGGCAGGCCCCATGCCTTGAGCAGTTCATACGTTTCGGACTGGCTGCCGGATGCGAGCCCTTCGCGGGCGCCGATGCCGTGGACGAACATCTGCAGGGGCCGCTTGGCCGTTTCTGCAGGGTCCTTCTGCCGGAGCGAGCCGGCCGCTGCGTTCCGGGGGTTTGCCAGCGGCGCCTTGCCGGCTTCGATCAGTGCCTCGTTGAACTCCGCGAACGCCTTGGACGGGATGAAGACCTCGCCGCGCACTTCCATTTCGGCCGGGAACCCGCTGCCGCGCAGTTCGCGCGGGATTTCCTTGATGGTGAGCAGGTTGTGGGTGATGTCCTCCCCCGTGGTTCCATCGCCCCGGGTGGCGGCGCGCACCAGTTTGCCGTCGCGATAAAGGAGGTTGACGGCGAGGCCGTCGATCTTGAGTTCGGTCAGCCAGGCGGCCTTGGCAGCCCCGTTCCCCAGCTTTTCCATGCTGGCCTCGGCCCTGTTGAGCCAGGCTTCGAGCTCCTCGAGCGAGAACACATCCTCCAGGCTGTACATCCGCTGCAGGTGCTCCACAGGGGCGAACGCGGCCGAGACCTCACCGCCCACTTCCTGGGTGGGCGAGTCGTTCGACACCAGTTCCGGGTGCAGTGCCTCAATTTCCTCGAGGCGGCGGAAGAGGGTGTCGAATTCGGCATCGGATACCAGGGGTGCGTCCTCCTGGTAGTAGGCGAAGCGGTACTTGCGCACGAGGTCCGCGAGGTTCTGGTATTCCTCGCGCACGGACTCGGCCGGGACGGCTTCCGGCTCGTCCGGCGCGGCGGTTCGGGTGTCGGTCTTTGCGGGGCCTGGTCCTGTGCTCACAGACCTATCTTGCCTTACGCCCCCGACAAACAGTTGGCGGGCGGGTGCTCGTCGCCCGGGTGCTTAGTGCGACCGTAGCCGGTTCCTGCCCCACCAGGCGAACGTGCCCGCGGACAGGCTGACCAGCAGGATCCCGGCGGGGACGGCCAGGCTGGGGGCACCGCTGCCGGAACCGCCGGAGCGGGCCAGGCCGCCGGCCTGGCTGGGAGTCCTGGTGACGGGTTTGTTCCAGTTGGATTCCGACGACGGTGCAGCGGACGTGGGCGCCTGTTCCGTCGCGGACGTGGCGGGGCCCGTCGGGGTGGCGTCGGTGCTCGGCTCCGTGGACGTGCCGGGGTCCGGCTGCGCCGGGGCGGGCTGCGTGGCCCGCGGCTTGCTGGTGGTGGTCGGTGCAGGGGTGCTTGGGTATGAGGGCTGCC
>JABFWC010000011.1 GCA_013362385.1 Pseudarthrobacter sp. | reverse complement strand
CCCCGATTTTGTAGGGGACCTACTAAGGCGGCCCCGTGGTGCTGATGGGCTCGGCACAAACCCGGCAGCAGCGCCGGTACCGGGCCCGTGCTGCCTGCGGTGCGGACGGCTCAGCCGCCGCCGAGCGGCAGCACCAGCAGGTAGCCGGCGGGCAGGTTGCTGCTCCACCGCCGGGGCTCACGTACGACGAACTGGGTGGCGAGCTGCCCGGGGCTCAGCAGGCTGTTGGGCGGGGGCGAGGGGCCCCACTGTTCGCTGCCGTAGGGGTAGAGCGGATCCAGGACGTGGATGCCGGTTATGGAATAGTCCTCGAACTGGCGGGGATCGCCAATCGATTCGAAGCCGCTCATCACCCAGGCGTGGCGGCCGCTCCACATCACCAGGCCCACCGGCCTGCCCGTGTCCGTGAGGGCGCGGGCGGCTGTGCGCAGCGCGCTGCCGTAGTCCGCGACGCTGACAAGCCCATAGGGTCCCATCCCGGACTGGGCCAGCACTTCCGCCCAGCCATACGGGTTGGCGCCGTTGAAGGAGTCGGATGAACGTGCGCGGGCCCGCTGCCAGAGGTCGCCCTGCTGGGCTGGGTCGGACCAGGTGGCCGTCCCGGTGGCGTCGAGAAGGTTGTGCGCCATCTGGATACTCGCCGCCACGCACCAGTCAAACGTGTATTGCGGGACGAAATCGCCCTCCTGGTAGAGGTTGACGGCAAAGGGCTGCGGAGCCGGAGGCGGCGTGGGTGCGGGCGTCTGCGCGGGAAGGGCGGAGGGGCTTGGCGACGGCGCGGCCGGCGGCGAGGGCGTGGCGCCGGTGCCGACCGCCGCGGCCGTGGAGGAGGTGGCCGGTGCAACCGTGGCAGCCTCGTCCACGCTGACCGCGGGCGTACAGCCCGATACAAGGCCGGCCAGGATGGCGGACCAAGCCAGGAGGCGGGAACGAGCGCCAGTCATGATCTGCCCAGTTTAAGCCTCAGAACGCGTAGCGGATACGGCAGTACGGCGCGATTTCGCCGACCAGGCCGGTGAACTGCCGGATGTACCGTGCCTTGGTTCCGGAACGGTAGCGGACGTTGGTGAAGCCGTTGGAGGACAGCTTTGCTTCCTGCAGGTCCGGGCGCCACAGGACGCGTTCGGCCTGGGGGTGCCAGCCAAGGTTGACTTCATGCAGCCGCTCGTTGTGGGTGAGGAAGATGATTTCCGCAGCGAGGTGGGCCTTGGCTGCGGCGGTCAGGGTCGCGTCGAGTTCGCGCAGCAGTTCCGCCCAATCGCGAAGCCAGGTGTCGGTGACGATGACGGGGGAGAAGTTCACATGCACCTCGTATCCGGCGTCAACAAAGTCGTTGATGGCCGCCATGCGTTCGGACACCGGCGAGGTCCTGACATCGACGGATTTCGCCAGGTGCGCGGGCATGAGCGAAAACCGGATCCTCGTGTGTCCGCCATGGTCCCAGGCCAGCATTGCCGGGTTGACGAATTTGGTGGCGAACGACAGTTTGGCGGTGGGCAGGTCCCGGAAAAGCGTCACCAGGTCCTCCACGTTGTCGCTGATGAGCGCATCGACGGAGCAATCACTGTTTTCGCCGATGTCGTACACCCAGAGCCCGGGGTCGCACTGGTTGGGTTCCAGTTTCAGGCCCTGGCGCGTGGCATGCCGCTCCACCGCGCCGGCAATCTGGTCGATGTTCGCGAACACCGTGACCGGATTGCTGTAGCCCTTGTGGCGGGGAACGTAGCAGTAGGCGCAGGCCATGGCGCAGCCGTTCGCCGTCGACGGGGCGATGAAGTCCGCGGAACGGCCGTTGGGCTTGACGGTCAGGGCCTTCTTGACGCCCAGGACCAGTGCTTCGGTCTTGATCCGGGACCAGCGGGGCACGTTCGTCTCGTCGCCGTGAACCTCCGGGATGTTCCAGTGGTTGTCGACGAGGACGACGTCGGCGTCGGGCCAGCGTTCGACGATCTCCCTGCCCCGGGGAAGCTCCAGGGCAGCCTGCTGCGCGTAAATGCGCCGGATCTGCAGCAGGCGGTCGAATTCCATGGCTCCATTCTCGCCGTACCCCGGCTGCCCCTGGGGACAGTTAAGCCCTCAGCGTCTGCCGTCGCGGGGCACATTGAGGCGCCAAAGGAGGTCCGCGGCCGTCGGTCCCCGGCGTTTCCGTGTCGAAGTGCCCCGGTTTGGCGTCAGCAGCAGGGCCGACGGCGGGACGGTAGACTTGGGTGGGCCGTTCTGGCGTCCATTGCCGCCCATGCCCCTGGCTCTTCGCCGGATGCGTGCCCACCCCTGCTGTGAAAGGCTCTACCTGCTGTGATTACTGTCCAGGAACTTGAACTGCGCGCCGGCGCCCGGCTCCTGATGGACCAGGTGAGCTTCCGCATCGACAAGGGCGACAAGATCGGGCTGGTGGGCCGCAACGGTGCCGGCAAGACCACGCTTACCCGGGTCCTGGCCGGAGAGGGGCTGCCGGCAGGCGGAAAGGTAACCCGCAGCGGCGAAATCGGGTACCTGCCCCAGGACCCCCGCACCCCGGACATGGAACAGTTGGCACGCGACAGGATCCTGTCCGCACGCGGCCTGGACGTCGTCGTCGGCAAGCTCCGGAAGACGCAGTCTGAGATGGCCAGCGAGGATCCGGAGGTTCAGCGCAAGGCTATGGCGCGGTACGACCGGCTGGAGACCGAGTTCCTGTCCGGCGGCGGGTACGCTGCCGAAGCCGAGGCGGCTGCGATCTCGTCCAACCTCGCCCTGCCCGAGCGCATCCTCAACCAGCCGCTGAAGACGCTGTCCGGCGGCCAGCGGCGCCGTGTGGAGCTCGCCCGCATCCTGTACTCGGGCGCGGAAACGATGCTCCTCGACGAACCCACCAACCACCTCGACGCCGACTCGATTTCCTGGCTACGGGACTTCCTCAAGAGCCACCAGGGCGGCCTGATCGTCATCAGCCACGACGTCGAACTGCTCGAAGCCACCGTCAACAAGGTCTACCACCTGGATGCCAACCGGGCCCAGATCGATATCTACAACATGGGCTGGAAGCGCTACCTGCAGCAGCGCGAAACCGATGAGCGGGCCCGCAAGCGTGAGCGCGCCAATGCCGAAAAGAAGGCGCAGGTCCTGATGGACCAGGCCAACAAGATGCGGGCCAAGGCCACCAAGGCCGTCGCAGCCCAGAACATGGCCAAGCGTGCCGAGCGGCTGCTCAGCGGCCTCGAGGCAGTCCGTGAGCAGGACCGCGTCGCCGCCTTGCGGTTCCCGGACCCGTCACCCTGCGGCAAGACCCCGCTGATGGCCGAAGGCCTGAGCAAGTCCTACGGCTCGCTGGAGATCTTCACCGACGTCGACCTCGCCATCGACCGCGGATCCAAGGTGGTCATCCTGGGCCTCAACGGTGCAGGCAAGACCACCCTGCTGCGGATGCTTGCGGGCGTGGACCGGCCCGACACCGGCGGCATAGTGCCCGGGCACGGCCTCAAGGTGGGCTACTACGCCCAGGAACACGAAACCCTGGACCACGACCGCACCGTCCTGGAGAACATGCGCTCCGCCGCGCCGGACATGAAGGACGCGGAGGTGCGGGGCATCCTGGGCTCGTTCCTCTTTTCCGGGGACGACGTCGACAAGCCCGCCGGCGTGCTGTCCGGCGGTGAGAAGACCCGGCTGGCCCTCGCCACCATCGTGGCTTCCAGCGCGAACGTCCTCCTCCTGGACGAACCCACCAACAACCTCGACCCCGCCAGCCGTGCCGAGATCCTGGGCGCACTGCGCAACTACACCGGCGCCGTCGTCCTGGTCAGCCACGACGAAGGGGCTGTTGAGGCCCTCAACCCCGAACGCGTCGTACTGCTGCCTGACGGGGTCGAGGATTTGTGGAACGAGGACTACCTGGACCTGATCACCCTGGCGTAGTTCGCCTCCCGCCTCCGGTGGTTGCGTTCGCACCACCGGCCGCGTAATTTGCCGCTTGCTGGCTCGTTCCTCCCCGCCGTCTCCCTAGCCTCGCAAGCTCGGCCAAGGAACCCTGACGCGTGGGCCCAGCCTCTGACGCAAGCTACACAAATCACCCGGCCACTGGGACGTGCGGGTCTGGCACCTTCGGACGTGTTAGCGGACGGTTAGTTCCGTCGCGTCCGTAATTCTTCGCAGCTCTGTGTAGGTGATGCTGAACATGGAGTTGTGGTCGCCTGCTCCCGCCCAGAGGAGATCGTGCTTCTGGAGCGAGTTGTCCAGGAGGGTCCTGATCTTTTCGGGATGGCCAACGGGGGCCACTCCACCTACGTGTTGGCCGGAGTGCCGCAAGACGAACTCGGGGGAGGCCCGGCGGATTCGGCCTTCACCCAACTGCTCAGCCACCAGCTTTGTGTCCACCCGTGCGGCGCCGCTGGCCAGGATCAGCAGGGGCTCGCCGCCAACGTCGAAGATGAGGCTGTTGGTGATCGCCGCCAGCTCGCACTCCAGCGCCTCGGCTGCCGCGGCCGCCGTGGGGACCCCTGCAGGGAAGGTCCGCACCGTGTCGCCTACCCCGGCGGCGACCAGGGCCGACCGCACCAGGGCGACCGGGCCGCCGTCGTAATCCGCCATGGTTCAGTACCCCTGCGCGTCCAGGAGGGTGTCTTCCTCTTCTTCGGCCGTCGCCTTTTTCCGCTTCCGCGGCGCAGGCGTCCGACGGCGGGTGGCCACGGCCGCGTGCAGGGTCCCGTCCGGAGCCGCCTCGTCGTCCTCGGCGTCAATGGCCGCGTTGCGCGCCTGCTGCCGGGCTGCGTACCCGAAGCCAACGAACATCAGCACCCCGAAGGCGAACCACTGCAGCGAGTAGGACAGGTGCGTGCCTTCGTCCGTGGACGGCTTGGGGAAGGCAACGGGCATCTCGGCGGCGGGCGGCGTTTCCGAGGCCAGCTGGCCGTAGGCGCCGGTCAGCAGGGGGTAGCCCAGCTGCGCGGAAAAGGCGGGGAGGTCGATGGAGGCGAGCTGCCCCTCCGGCGCCCCGCGCTGCAGCTCCGGCTCCCCGTGCTTCAGGCGGACGACGGCGGTCACCTCACCCGAGGGGGGTGCCGGCACGGCGTCTGGGCTGCCCGGGTTCTTGTTGCCGATCGGCAGCCAGCCCCGGTCGATGACGACGGTTTCGCCGGTGGCCAGCCGGAACGGGACCACCACTTCATAGCCGGGCTGCCCGTTCAGCGGACGGTTGCGGACAACGCGCTGCCCGGCAGCATCGTACGAGCCTTTCAGCTCCACCTGGGTCCACTCCTTGGCGGGGTCCAGCTGGGTGAACTGGTCGCGGGCCTGGGCGAAGGGAATCGGCGCCGCAGAGTAGTTGGTGACGACGCGGTTGATCTCAGCCAGCGTCTCCGCACGCCGGTCCATCTGCCAGCGGCCCAGGAATACGCACGCGGTGGCAAAGATGGCAGCCAGCAGGAGATAGCCCAGCCACTTGCTGGAGAAAAGGAAACGGTACATTCAGATGTCCTGCTCCATGGGCCCTGCGCCCTCGGCCTCGAGCGGAACTGTTTCCTTCCACAGCCCGCGGGTCTCGAGGTAGTCCTGGAGCCAGTCCCGGTGGTCCGCGCAGGCCAGCCAAATCTTGCGGCGTTCCGGATCGTGGATTTTCGGGTTGTTCCAGAGCAGCTGCCAGGACGCCTGGGCCCGGCAGGCCTTGCGTGAGCAGATTGCGCCGGCTTCGGAAGCCATATCCGTTCCCGCTGCGAAATCGAAGATGCTCATGATGGGTGCCGCTCCTCTCCGTGCCCTGCTTCGTCGTCCCTGACCAGTTCGCCCTGCAGCACC
>JABFWC010000276.1 GCA_013362385.1 Pseudarthrobacter sp. | reverse complement strand
AGCAACACGGTGGCGGCCAGCGTGACGGCAAGCCACCAGGGCGGGGTTTCCCGGTCCGTGCCGGCATGCCAATCCGCGGGGATAGCCGGCACCACGGCGTGGGCCACGGGGTCACTGACGGCGGAAAACGCCAGTACGATCGCGATCCAGTTCAGCCACGCGAAGTTGCCGCTGGCCACCAGCCACAGCTGCGTGACGATGACGACCCCGGCGGCCACGCCCGCGACTGGCTGGGGCGCGAACAGGAAGAACGGCACCACCAGCTGCGCGAAGTGGTTGCCCACCACTTCGATCCGGTGCAGCGGCCTGGGCAGCAGGTGCGCCTGCCGGCTGAGCGGCCCGGGCATCGGCTGGGTCTCATGGTGGTAGTACAAGGCCGTCAGGTCCCGCCACTCGCGGCCGCCGCGGATCTTGATCATGCCGGCTCCGAACTCGAGCCGGAACACCAGCCACACGATCAGGATCAGGATGGTGCGGGGCGGGTCGGTCTGGTTCGAGCCCAGGAAGCCCACCGTGAACCCTGCTTCCAGCAGCAGCATTTCCCAGCCGAAACCGTAGAACGTCTGGCCCACGTTCACGATGGACATGTACAGCAGCCACAGGGCCAGGAACGCCAGCAACGGAACCCAGGGCGGCCCCAGCTGCGGGATGCCGGCCACCAGCAGCGCCGACACCACCAGGCCAGCGGCACAGACAGTGCGCAGCAACCCGTCCGAATACCGCCAGCGGAACAGGGTGGGGCGGCGCAGGCGGCTGAAGCCGGCAAGGAATTCCGGGACGGGAAGAAGGCCGCGCTCACCGAGCAGGGCGGGGAACTGGTTGAGCGTGGACAGGAACGCGACGAAGTACAGCGCGGCCACCCCGCGCTGCAGCACCTGCCGGGCAAGTTCATACTCCGGCGCATCGAACCAGGACAGCCAGTCCACGAAATCCACGTTACGCCGGGCCGCCCCGTGGTCAAGGAGCAGGTCAAGGCGCGGCACGCCAGGAGCCGTGCGGGATACTTAACCAATGCAGCCACGCAGAATCGTCCTCCTCGGATCCACTGGTTCCATCGGCACCCAGGCGCTTGACGTCGTCGACGGCGCCCCGCACCTTTTCGAGGTGGTGGCACTCAGTGCCGGCGGGGGGAACCTGGAACTGCTGGCCCGGCAGGCTGTCCACACCGGGGCCGCCGCCGTCGGCATCGCCGGCGGAGACCCCGCCCGGCTGGCCGCACTCATCGCCGAGGCGGCCATGGCCGCGGGCCGCCGCGGCTACCGGCCGGAGATCATCTCGGGCCCGGACGCTTCAACCCGGATCGCGGCCGTTCCCGCGGACGTGGTCCTTAACGGCATCACCGGTTCGATCGGCCTGGCGCCGACGCTGGCGGCCCTGCACGCTGGCGCCACGCTGGCGCTGGCCAACAAGGAGTCCCTGATTGTGGGCGGCAGCCTGGTCAAGGCGGCGGCGCGCGACGGGCAGATCGTTCCCGTGGACTCGGAGCATTCGGCGATTGCGCAGTGCCTGCGCTCCGGCAGCGCGGGCGAAGTGGAGAAACTCGTCCTCACGGCGTCCGGCGGTCCCTTCCGCGGCCGGACCCGGGAAGCGCTCCACGAGGTCACCCCCCAGGAGGCGCTGGCCCATCCCACCTGGGACATGGGCGTCATGGTCACCACCAACTCGGCCACCCTGGTCAACAAGGGCCTGGAAGTCATCGAGGCCCATCTGCTGTTCGACATCCCGCTGGACCGGATCGACGTGGTGGTCCATCCCCAGTCCGTGGTCCACTCCATGGTCCAGTTCATCGACGGCTCGACCATAGCCCAGGCCTCCCCGCCGGACATGCGCCTGCCCATCGCCCTCGGACTCGGCTGGCCGCACCGGGTGGCCAACGCCGCCCCGGCCTGCGACTGGACCCGCGCAGCCACGTGGACGTTCGAGCCGCTCGACGTGACGGCGTTCCCCGCCGTCGACCTGGCCAAGGACGCGGCCAGGCAGGGCAGCACCTTCCCCGCGGTCTTCAATGCCGCCAACGAGGAAGCGGTCACCGCGTTCCACGCCGGCCGCATCAGGTTCACCGACATCGTGGATACGGTGGAGGACGTGCTCAGCGAACATTCAGGTTCCTCCGGGCTGACGGTGGAATCGGTGCTGGATGCTGAAAGCTGGGCACGCGCCCGCGCCCACGAACGTTTAGCAGTCAGCAGCCTCTAGGAAGCAGCAGCACCTCCATGACCCCTGTCCTACTCTTCATCCTCGGTGTCGTCTTCGTCGCGGTCGGCATCGCTGTGTCCATCGCGCTCCACGAGGTGGGCCACCTGGTCCCGGCCAAGCTCTTCAACGTGCGCGTCACCAAGTACATGATCGGCTTCGGGCCCACCCTCTGGTCCCGGCGGAAAGGCGAGACCGAATACGGGGTCAAGGCCGTCCCGCTCGGCGGCTACGTCTCCATGATCGGCATGTACCCGCCGAACAAGGTGGACGGAACGGTCCGGCCCTCCAGCACCGGGATGTTCCAGACCCTGGCCACGGAGGCCCGCTCCATGGCACACGAGGAGGTGGGGCCGGGCGACGAAAACCGGGTGTTCTACCGCCTGCCGGTCTGGAAGAAGATCATCGTGATGCTCGGCGGCCCGGCCATGAACATGGTGCTTGGACTGCTCCTGACGGCCGTCCTGCTGATGGGCTTTGGCGTTGCCACGGCCACCACCACCATCGCCGATGTCTCCAAATGCCAGGTGGCGGCCGGCGAAACCGTGGACCCCGACTCGGCCGACTGCCGGCTGACACCCGCCGCGGCCGCCGGGCTCAAACCCAACGACACCATCACCTCCTTCGACGGCAAGGCTGTCACCAGCTGGGCGCAGCTGACCGAATGGATCCGTGCCTCGGCCGGGCGGGAGGTGGCCGTCACGGTAGAACGCGACGGCGCTGCCGTGTCCACCACCGTGACCCCGGTACTCTCGGCCCGGCCTGTGGTGGGACCCGACGGGCGGCAGGCCACTGACGCTGCCGGCACCCTGCAGTACCAGGACGTCGGATTCCTCGGCATCGGTGCGCAGACTGCGCTCGTGCCCCAGCCGGCGTCGTCCGTCCTGCCCATGGCCGGGAAGAACATCCGCCAGGTGGCCGGCGTGGTGTTCAACCTGCCAGCCCGCGTGGTGGGCGTGGCCAAGGCCGCCTTCAGCGAGGAACCTCGCGACCCCAACGGCCCCATCAGCGTAGTGGGCGTGGGCCGGGTGGCGGGTGAAGTCGCGGCCATGGAAGCGGTGCCGCTGCAGTCCCGGCTGGCCACGCTGGTTGGCCTGCTGGCAGGCCTGAACTTCGCCCTGGCCGTTTTCAACCTGGTCCCCCTGCTGCCGCTCGACGGCGGCCATGTTGCCGGAGCGCTGTACGAAGGTGCCCGCCGCCAGGTGGCCAGGCTGCGGGGGCGCCCGGACCCGGGGGCCTTCGACATCGCCAAGCTCCTGCCGGTCACGTATGTGGTGGCTGCCCTGCTGATGGGCATGAGTGTCCTGCTGATCTACGCGGACATCGTCAAGCCCGTCAACCTTTTCGGGTGATCACCGCTCAACGGCTGATTCTCCGGCATCAGCCAAAATTGATTGATTGTTGATAATCAGTCATATACGGTTGATGCATGTTCGTGATGACCATCGACCAGCGTGGCAGCACCGGGGATGTGGACCGGGTGCCGAGCCTTCTTTCCGGACTGGCCGGCCTCGACCTGGCGCACTTGGAGCCGCGCAGGTCTGCTCCTGACCGGCCTGCCCCTGACCCGCCTGTCTTCGAACGCTCCGTCGGCGATGAGGTGCAGGGGGTGGTGCCGGACCCGGCAACCGTGGTGGCCATCGCCCTCCAGGTTCTCCGGGAAGGACGCTGGTATGTGGGCATCGGTGTGGGAACAGTGTCCATTCCCCCGGGCGCCAGCCCGCGCGAGGGTACGGGGACGGCATTCGTTGCTGCCCGGAAGGCCGTCGAACTCGCCAAAGCGGCGGGGCCCCAGGTTCCGTTGTCGGTGGTGGCAGGCAGTATTGCCGGTAACGGAGCGATCCGGGCGGAGGAGGCGGTGAAGGCGTGCGCCAATGCCGAAGCGGTGCTGCGGTTACTGGGCCGGCTCGTCCAGGAACGGACGGACGCCCAATGGCGGGTAGTGGATGCCTTGCGTCGGCGGGGGCCCGGCCGGCACGGAAGCCAGAAGCAGGTGGCCCTGGAGCTTGGAATTACGGAGCAGTCGGTGAGCCGTACCGTCTTCCGCTCCGGATGGCAGGAAGAATGGGCCGCACGGCCTGCTGCGGCCATGCTGCTGGAATACGCCCATTCGCTTATTTCCGCCCCGCGGGAATGAGGCGCGCCCTGTCCGGGGCAGGGGCGCGGATGACGACCCTGGAGGAGGAGTCCCATGGACGCACTGTGGATTGCCGCCGCCCTGGTGGTCGCCGGATTCGCCGGCTGGCCAGTGACGGCGCTGGTGTTCAAGCTCGCCAGGACCATTGATGACAGGGCGGACGCCGCGAAGGCCGCCCAGGACGCCAGTCGGATGGCTGAGGATCCCGCCGCGGACGTCACCGTCGATCCGGCCGCCCGTGACGCCGTTGACGGCGGCGGCCAGTCCGTCGACGGCGAGCTGACCGCGGCGCCCGACCAGCCGGCGTCGGACCTCCCCGCCGCCCAGGCCCCTGCCCATGGCCAGCGCATCCTGCGCGGAGGCGCCATCATCGGCGTCCTGGAGCGGCTGGGGGTCTGCCTGGCCATCCTCACCGGCCAGCCCGTGGTCATTGCCTATATCGTCGCCGTCAAGGGCCTGGGCCGGTTCGCCGAGCTGAAGGAAACCCCCGTGGCCGCGGAGCGCTTCATCATCGGGACGCTGGCCTCGATGCTGTGGGCGGCCGGAACGGCCGCCGCCGTCAAGGTTCTGTTCCTGCGGTGAGGACAAGCCGCCGGATGCGTGCGAAGCCAGCCATGGCGATAGGGTAGCGGTATGACAGTTTTTGCCGTTGAGTATGTTTATGCCGCCAACTCCACCGAAGCCCGCAACGAGATCCGGCCCGCGCACCGCGAGTGGAGCGGCAACCTGGCGCAGGACGGCGTCATCCTGGCCAGCGGCCCCTACGGTGACGGTGCCGGCGCCCTGCTGATCTTCAAGACCGCAGACGAGGCCACACTCAACTCGATCCTTAAGCAGGATCCCTACGCGGCCGTGGACGTCATCGCCGGAATCCGCATCACCGAATGGTCGCCGGTGATCGGCATGTTCGCCGGGCTCGCCGCGTAGCCGCCGCCTCCTCCATACCGCTTCAACTCAAGGAGTCCACGTGACCTCGGTCAGCCTGGGAATGCCGTCCGCACCGCCGCCCGTCCTTGCCCCGCGCCGCAAGACGCGCCAGATCAAGGTCGGTTCAGTGGGGGTTGGTTCGGATTACCCCATCAGCGTGCAGTCCATGACCACCACGCCCACCACGGACATCAACGCCACGCTGCAGCAGATCGCTGAGCTGACGGCTTCCGGCTGCGACATTGTCCGCGTGGCCTGCCCCTCCGCGGACGACGCGGAGGCGTTGCCCATCATCGCCCGGAAGTCCCAGATCCCGGTCATTGCCGACATCCACTTCCAGCCCAAGTACGTGTTCGCGGCCATCGAGGCCGGTTGCGCCGCCGTCCGCGTGAACCCGGGAAACATCCGCAAGTTTGACGACCAGGTCAAGGAAATCGCCGCGGCTGCCAAGGACCACGGCACCTCCATCCGCATCGGCGTCAACGCCGGATCCCTCGAGCCGGGCATCCTCAAGAAGTACGGCAAGGCAACGCCCGA
>JABFWC010000199.1 GCA_013362385.1 Pseudarthrobacter sp. | reverse complement strand
GGTCGTCGCCGAATTTGGCGGTGGCCTTGGCCATGGCCTTGACAGTCTCGATCACGTGCTCGGGGGCCTGCACCACCACGGTTCCGGCGGTGTCGTAGCCGGCCCGGCCGGCCCGGCCGGCGATCTGGTGGAACTCCCGGGAGTTCAGTAGCCGGGTGCGGACGCCGTCGTATTTGCTCAACGCCGTCAGCAGCACCGTGCGGATGGGAACGTTGATGCCGACGCCCAGGGTGTCGGTGCCGCAAATGACCTTCAGCAGCCCTGCCTGTGCCAGCTGCTCCACGAGCCGGCGGTATTTGGGCAGCATGCCTGCATGGTGGACGCCGATGCCGTGGCGGACCAGCCTGTTGAGCGTTTTGCCGAAGCCGGCAGCGAACCGGAAATTGGCGATCAGCTCGGCAATTTTGTCCTTTTCCTCCCGTGTGCACATGTTGATGCTCATCAGGTTCTGGGCGCGGTCGATCGCTTCGATCTGGCTGAAATGCACCACGTAGACCGGCACCTGCCGGGTGGACAGCAGCTCCTCCAGCGTTTCGTGCACCGGAGTCTGGTGGTAGTAGTAGTGCAGTGGAATGGGCCGCTGGGCGGAACTGACAGTGGTGGTGGGACGTCCGGTAAGCGAGGTAAGGCCATCTTCGAACCGGCTCACGTCGCCCAGGGTGGCGGACATCAGCAGGAACTGTGCCTGCGGAAGCTCCAGCAGCGGAACCTGCCACGCCCAGCCGCGCTGCGGGTCGGAGTAGAAGTGGAACTCGTCCATGATGACGGCGCCCAGCTCCGCTGCCGACCCCTCGCGCAAGGCGATGTTCGCGAGGATCTCGGCGGTGCAGCAGATGATGGGAGCATCCTGGTTGACGCCGGAATCACCGGTGATCATGCCGACGTTCTCCGCGCCGAAGATGTCGCACAGGGCAAAGAACTTTTCCGACACCAGTGCCTTGATCGGCGCCGTGTAGTAGCTGCGCCGGCCCTGGGCCATGGCCTGGAAATGCGCCGCGATGGCCACCAGCGATTTACCCGACCCGGTGGGCGTGGCGAGGATGACGTTCGCGCCCGTTGCCAGTTCCATGATCGCCTCGTCCTGGGCCGGGTACAGCGACAGCCCCCGGCTTTCCGTCCACTCCAGGAACCGGGTGTAGAGGTCGTCAGGATCTACGGCGGCGGGAACGTTCCGGGCAGGGAAGTAGGTCAGCTGGTCAACGAGTTTCATTGGTTTCCAGCTTAGTGCCCCGGGAGCGGGGGTTCCCGCGCGGCCGGGTTAGGCTACGGGCAGTACCTGGACGCGCGCCGAAAGTGGAGAAATTGATGAAATGGGACCCCGCGAAGTATGTCCAGTTCGGCGACTACCGCGACCGGCCCTTCTTCGACCTCACTGCAAGGATCCGCGCCATGCGGCCCGCCCAGGTGGTTGACCTGGGCTGCGGGCCGGGGAACCTGACGGCCACGCTCGCCGGCCGCTGGCCCGGCGCCGAGGTGGTGGGCCTGGATTCCTCGGCCGAAATGCTCGCCAAGGCGGCGCAACTGGCGGAGCAAACGCCGGCCCTCCGGTTCGAGCAGGCGGATATTGCAGGCTGGATGCCGGGCCCGGAGACGGACGTCATCGTCAGCAACGCCGCCCTGCAGTGGGTGCCCGGACACCAGGACCTGATCCGGGCGTGGCTGGAGGCGCTCCGCCCGGGCGCCTGGTTCGCGATGCAGGTCCCCGGAAACTTCAATGCCCCCTCGCATGCTTTGATGCGTGAGTTGGCGTCGTCGGAGCGCTGGGCTGCCAAACTTGGGGGTATTCTGCGAGGCGGCGAAGCGGTGGGCGAGCCGGCCGACTACCTTGGCATCCTGCTCGACGCCGGCTGCGCGGCGGACGCGTGGGAAACGAGTTACCAGCAGGTCCTGCCGGGGCCGGACGCCGTGCTGGAATGGGTCCGCGGGACCGCGCTGCGGCCGGTGATCGCCGCCCTGCCGGCCGCTGACGGCGCCGCTTTCGAGGCGGAGTACGCGGCCGCCCTGCGGACCGCATACCCGCGGGGCGTGCACGGCACGGTGTTTCCCTTCCGGCGCATCTTCGCAGTAGGCCAAAAGCAGGGCTGATGGCCGGCCGGCGGGTTTTCCAACACCGTCACAGGCTGTGACAGCGAGCGAAAGTAATCTGGCTTACAATGTCGCCAGAGCTTCAGGGTCAAGCCGCCGGCCCTCCTTGGGCTACCGCATGTACGGGGGGTATTTTGCTGGTTGGACTCATGAGGCGGCTGCTGGAAGGCCAGGGGCGGCGTGTCGGCTTCATCGTGCTGCTGCAGCTTGTCCAGGCGGCGGCTAACCTTTTGCTGCCGACCGTGAACGCGGCGATCATCGACCACGGCATCGTGGCCGGCAACACGGAGGTCATTGCACGGCTCGGCGCGGTCATGGCGGTCATTGCCGCGGTGCAGGCCGCATCTGCCGTCGCCGCCGGCTACCTCGGTGCCCTGGTCGCGATGCGCATCGGACGGCGTCTTCGGGCCGAGATCTTCACCAAGGTGCAGTCGCTGTCCTCGCAGGACGTGGCCCTTTTCGGAACGCAAAGCCTGACGACCCGTGCCACCAATGACGCCCAGCAGATCCAGGCGTTCGCCGTCCTGGTCTTCACCATGCTGGTAGCCGGCCCGGCGATGGGACTGGGGGGAATCATCCTCGCCCTGCAGCAGGACGCGGCGCTGTCAGTCGTGGTGATCGTCGTCGTGCCCCTGCTCCTGCTCATCATGTACCTGATCGTGCGCCGGCTGATCCCGCTCTACCGGGAGGGCCAGGACCTGCTCGACCGTGCAGGCGGCATCCTCCGGGAACAGATCATTGGCGTCGACGTCATCCGCGCCTTTGTCCGCCAGGACCACGAGGTGCGCCGGTTCGCTGCCACCAATGCGGGGCTGACAGCGAACAACCTCCAATCCGCGCTGCTGGTGGCGGGAATGCTGCCCATGATCATGCTGGTGGTGAACATCAGTTCGGTCGCCATCGTCTGGTTCGGCGGACACCGCATCCAGGCGGGCCAGATGAACCTGGGGGCGCTGACTGCTTTCATCACATACATCATGCAGATCCTGCTGGCAATCATGATGGCCATGTACGTCCTCATGACCGCGCCCCGTGCCGCCGTCTGCGCCGAGCGTATCCAGGCGGTCCTGGATACCGAGCCGTCCGTCCGGGACACGGCCGCGCACCTAACCGCCGTGCACTCACCTGCACCAACGAAAGCTCCTGCCCCGCCGGCTCGCCTGGAGTTCCACGGCGTCGGCTTTTCCTATCCCGGGGCCGAAGCGCCGGTCCTGGCGGACATCAGCTTCACCGCCGCGCCCGGGACGACCACCGCGGTCCTGGGAGCAACCGGCAGCGGAAAGACGACTCTCCTGAACCTGGTCCCGCGGTTCCTCGATCCCACCGAAGGCCACATCACCATCGCCGGGCACGACATCCGCGGACTTCCCCTGGACCAGTTGCGCGCCGGCATGGCCATCGTGCCCCAGCACTCCCATCTCTTCACTGGAACCATTGCGGAAAACCTGCGCATGGCAGCGCCCGGCGCGGGGGACGAGGAACTGTGGTCGGCCCTGGAGGATGCGCAGACCCTGCGGTTCATGCGCGACCTGCCCCTGGGGCTGGCCACCCCGGTCGGCCAGGGGGGAGCGAGCCTTTCCGGCGGCCAGCGACAACGGCTGTGCATCGCGCGGGCCCTGCTGCGCCAGGCGCCGCTGTACCTCTTTGACGACAGTTTCTCGGCGCTCGACTACGACACGGACACCAGGCTCAGGGACGCCCTCGACCGGCGCCTCGGCGGCGCCACCGTAATCATCGTCGCGGAGCGTATTTCCGCCGTGGAGGGCGCGGACCTCATCCTGGTGCTCGACGACGGCCGCCTGGTGGCCCAGGGAACGCACCAGGAGTTGCTAAGCACCTCCGCCACTTACCGGGAAATTGCCGAATCGCAGCTTGTGCTGGACGGGCCGCTGTGACGGCGCCGGAGGCGGCCGCCGACAGGTTCTGGCCCACCGCGCGCAGGCTCCTGCGCCTGTTGCGCCCTTTCCGGCTCCAGATGCTCGGAGCGGTCGGGGCCACCTGCGCCTTTGCGGGACTGAACGTCGTCGCCCCGAAGTACCTGGGCGACGCCACCGACGTCGTGGTGGACGGGGTCCTGCAGGGCACCCTGGACGAGCGGCTGGGAATCCTGCTGGCTGCCGTGGCCCTGATGTATATCTTCGCGTCCCTGTTCAACTGGATTCAGGGTGCGCTGACGGCACGTGCCGTGCAGGGGCTCATGTACGGCCTTCGGGCCTCGGTCGAGGACAAACTCCACCGGCTGCCCTCAACCTACTTCCGGGAACGCTCCCGGGGCGACGTACTGAGCCGCGCAACCAACGACGTCGACAACATCGCCCAGGCCCTGAACCAGGTCCTCACCCAGCTGATCGTGTCGGTGCTGATGCTCTCCGGTTCCCTTGCCATGATGCTCTGGATCTCGCCGCTCCTGGCGGCCATTGCCATCGCCATCGTCCCTGCCTCGGCCTGCATGACCGTCCTCGTGGCACGGCGGTCCGCGGAGCATTTCGCCCGGCAGTGGAAGGAAACCGGCGAGCTCAACGCGCACGTCGAGGAATTCATCAGCGGCCACGAAGTCATCAAGGCCTTCGGCCAACAGGAGCGGGCGGCGGAGGTGTTCAGCCAAAGCAACCGGCGGCTGGCCCGGGCGGCGGGCACCGCACAATACTCCGCCGGCGTGGTGCAGCCACTGATGGTGCTGATGTCCAACCTGAACTATATTGCGGTGGCGGTCGTCGGCGCCCTGGAGGTGATCGCGGGCGCCATGACCATTGGCGGCGTCCAGGCCTTTATCCAGTTCAGCCGCCTCTTCACCCAGCCGGTGGGGCAAATCGGCGGACTCCTCAACGTCATGCAGTCCTGCGCCGCCTCCGCTGCCCGGGTGTTCGCGCTGCTGGACGCACAGGAGGATCCGCCGGAACCCGCGAATCCCGTCGCTGGAGCCCCGGCCGCGGGGTCCGTCGCCTTCGAAGACGTCACGTTCGGTTATCCGGGCGCTGTGCCTGCCGTCCGCAACCTCACCTTCACCGTGGAGCCTGGCCAGGCCGTGGCAATCGTCGGGCACACCGGAGCGGGCAAAAGCACGGTCGTGAACCTGCTTATGCGCTTCCTGGAGCCCGGGTCAGGCCGGATCACGATAGGCGGGAGGAACATCGCAGGCATACCCCGGGACCGGTTGCGGGGGCAGTTCGGGATCGTCCTGCAGGACGCGTGGCTGTTTGCCGGGACCATCAGGGACAACATTGCCTACGGCCTGCCGGACGCCCCTGAGGCCGCCATTGTCGCGGCCGCCGAAGCCAGCCACGCCGACCGGTTCATCCGGTCCCTGCCCCACGGGTACGACACCGTGCTGGAAAACGGGGGCGAACCACTCAGCCAAGGGCAGCGGCAGCTGCTCACCATCGCCAGGGCGCAGCTGGCCGGCCGGGCAGTGCTGATCCTGGACGAAGCCACCAGCTCCGTCGATTCCAGGACCGAACTGCTGATCCGCCAGGCGATGCGCCGGCTCCAGGAAGGGCGGACCAGCTTCATGATTGCCCACCGTTTGTCCACAGTCAGGAACGCTGATCTAATTCTCGTCATGGACCATGGACGCATCGTGGAGCAGGGAACGCATGAAAGCCTCCTGTCCGCGAACAGCTATTACGCCAGGCTCTACAACGCGCAGTTCTCGGACCGCCCCGGCAGGGCCGGCGCCCTCGAGGCCGGGCTGTGAACCCTGCAGCCGGTTTCCCCGGCGGA
>JABFWC010000066.1 GCA_013362385.1 Pseudarthrobacter sp. | reverse complement strand
GTGTCCGCCGCCGCGTTCGCCTTCCTTGCCTCTGCTCTGCCGGGGGCCGAACGGTTGCTGGGCCGGGCAGATGCCGCTGCGGGCCGGGGCTCGAAGCCGCGGACCGCGGTGCGGGCCGCTGCCGCAGTCGGGATGGCTGTGCTCCTTGCCGGACCGCTCGCGGGCATGGCCGCATGGTCCGCGCAGAACCTGCTGCGCCCGGCTCCCGTCGCGGCGGAGTCCGTCCAAGGCGCTGGTAGCGGCCGGACCGCGCAGGGCACAACCGCCGAGGGAGCGCTGGGCACGCCCCGCCTTGTGGAAGCCGGTGCCGCGCGGACCCTTCCAGCCACCGCCGTCGACCGTGGGACCGGTCCCGAACAGACCCGCACGCTCCTGATCAGCACACGCGACGACGGCACCTTCTCCGCGTCCCTCGTCCGCGGGGCCGGCACCACGCTGGACAGCCTCTCCACGGTGGCATCGGCACGCAGTATCCTTGGCGGCCCCGGGGCTGAAGAAGTTCGGACGGACGACGACGTCACCGCCTCCATCCGCCGGGCCGTCGCAACCCTGGTGGCCGGCCAGGGCGTGGACCCCCGCCGCGACCTGGAGCAGCTCGGCGCGGGATTTGTAGTGCTCCGCTCAGCCGATACCGCAGCCCAGCTAACTGCCAGCAGAATGGACGCGGTTCCCGGCTTGGTTTCTGTGGGGAAGACGGATGTCGGCTGGCTGTGGCGCATCAGCCCGCTGAACCAGCCGGTAGTCCAAGCTTCCGAGGTCGCGCACCGTGTCCGGATCGTTGACGCGCAGGGCGACACCGTGGCGCAGCTTCCGTCGGCGAAGGACAACGTTGATGCCACCGTTCCCGCAGGGCCCGAGGGGCGGCTGGTGGTCCTGGCTGAGCGCGCCGACCCCGGCTGGAGCGCCTGGGTTGACGGCAGGAAACTGACTTCCACCACATCCGGCTGGTCCCAGGCGTTCACCCTGCCGGCGTCGGCCGGCCAGCTCACCATCCGCTACGACAACCCCTTGGCATGGTGGGCTGCTGCGGCGCAGGTGACCGTGATTGGCCTGACCGTCATCCTCGCGATTCCCATGCCCGCGCAAAGGCCGCGGACGGGCCTCTCGCGCGACGAAGGCTCCCTGCGTAAGGAACACCAGCATGCATGAGAACACTCCGGCCCGCACCGAAAAGCCCGGTGCGGCCGTAACTGAGCTCCCGGCTGATGCTTCTGCGCGGGCCGGAGCCGGCAGTAAAGACGGCAAAACCATCGGAAGCGGTGCCACCGCACTGCCCAGGGCCCGTGGCCGCTCCGCTGCCGTTGCGGGCGTGGCGGCAGGGGTTCTCATCCTTGCCGGCGGCAGTGCCCTGGTCGCGGCCGGATCCCTGCTGCCCCTGCCGGAGTCGAGCCGCCGCCTTCCACCGGCCGCAGCCGCTGTTCCCGCCGGCGCCAGCGTTGGCGTCTGCCCCGGGCCGGCAAGGCTGCTGGAAGGCGCCGCGGCAGGCACCGACGCCCAGTTCCGGCCGGAATCGGCCACCGCCGCTACCAGGGTGACGGCCGCGGTGCTGAGCGCTGGCGGCGTGCTGCCCGGCAGTCGGCTTGCGCGCCTCGATGGCAGCGGCGCCGCCGAGATCACCAAGGATCCCGGTCCGGCGCCGGCCACCGCCCCGCCCCAGGAGCTCCTCGCCGGAGTCGTGGCGGACAAGTCGGCGGACCAGGTTGCGGTGCTGCGCGCAAATGCGGTGGCAAACCAGAATGCGTCCGCAGCCGCTGCGATGAAATACGTCGCGGCCGACGGCGACCTGCAGGGCAGTGCCGCGGCCAGTTGCGCACAGCCCTCGAACGACCAGTGGCTGGCCGGGGCAAGCACCACCGTCGGGCGCACCTCTGTCCTGGCGTTGACCAATGCTTCCAGCACCCCGGCAACAGTGAGCCTTGAACTCTTCGGCCCTGGCGGACAAATCCAGGCGCCGGGCAGCCGCGGCCTGCTGGTTGCCCCGGGCACCACCAGATCCGTGGTCCTGGCAGGGCTGGCGGCAAACCAGTCCCAGCTCAGCGTGCATGTCCGCAGCGCCGGGGGGCCCGTTGCCGCCTCCATACAGCAAAGCGTCCTGCGGGGCCTGACCCCTGGCGGCGTGGACTTCATCGCCCCGGGGACGGCCCCCGCGGTCCGCCAAGTGGTCACAGGCGTGGATATCCAGGATCCCTCCGGCGTCTCCGCACTCACCGCACGGTCCGGATACGAGGATGCCGGGCCTTCCCTGCAGTTGACCGTCCCGGGGGCTTCCGACGCCGTTGTGGAGGTCAAGCTGTACGGGCGGGATGGCCAGAAGGCACTGCCGTCCGGTGGTGTCATCACTGCAAAGGCCGGCGCCGTCACCGAGGTGCCGCTGACCGGGGTCCCGGCCGGGCAGTACACCATCGCAGCCTCGTCGGACGTCTCGATCATCGCCGGGGCACGCATGAGCCGCGGCCTTCAGGCAGGGCAGGCATCTGATGTGGCGTGGGCGCCGTCCGCGGTGCGCCTGGGCAGCCAGCACGTCGTTCCGGTTCCCAAGGGTGGTCTGCGCCAACTGGTGTTCGGCGCGCTGGATACGAGGGCCACCATCACTTACGCCCCGGTCACGGCCGACGGGAAGGTTCGGGCCGCCGCCACTGCCGATATTGCCGGTGGAACCACCACCGCCATCACGATCCCGGAAAAGGCCGACGGCTCAGACATCGTGGGCTATGTGGTGTCGGCCTCGGGTGACGCCGCCTACGGCGCTGTGCTGCTGGGACAGGACGGACGGAACGACCTCTCCGCGCTGGCTTTCCTGCCGGCCGCGGCAGGGCAGGAAACAGTACCCGTCAGCCTGGGCTACTAGCCGGCGTACTGCCCGCCGCCGGTCGGCCCCGGCCGGCCGGCATCAGTAACGGCGGCGGTAGACGGGGTCAAGGGTTTCCGGAGCCACGCCCAGCATCTCGGCCGTGTGCTCCACCACCACGTCATGGACGAGGTCCTGGAGTTCCTCCACGCTGGAGCACGCCTGCTCAACCACGCGCCGGTACACGGTAATCATGGGCCCTTCCCCTCCGGTGGCGGGGGTGTAGGAGCCCATCGGCGCCGGGGAAGCATTGGCCGCCAGCCCCTCGAGGTCCGGTGGTATCTCGTCCACGCCGAACCGCACGCCGTCGAGGGTTTTGCCCCAGATGTCGTGCAACCGCTGCGCGGAGTCCAGCACCATGTCGTCGAAGCGATCGGACCGGGTCCTGTAGCCTGGATGTGTGGGGAGGACCACTTCGCCGCGAAGGCCCCGCCCGTGGCGGTTGCGGCGCCGCCTGGAAAAGCTCCTGCCTGCGGCCTCCTGGCCCGCACCAAGGGGGGCATCCGGGTCAGCCAACCGGACCGAAAAACCTGATTCATGGTTCGATGACTGCATACATCGACTCTAAACCCGGGCGTGAATTTACGCGATACATTCCCCCGGCAGGAAAGGCGTGTCCACGGGGCGGCAATGCGCGGTTTCAAGGGTGCAACGGGGTAGTCTGGGATGTCGTGGGAGCTATCCGTCAGTGTTCAAGGTCTGCCTGCCGCCAGTCAGCGGTGGCAACCCTGACGTACGTCTACGCGGACTCCACCGCCGTCCTGGGGCCGTTGGCAACGTACGCCGAGCCGCACTGCTACGACCTCTGTGAGCAGCACGCCGATTCCCTGACGGTTCCCCGGGGCTGGGAAGTCCTGCGCCTGGCGATGCCGACATCGCCGCAGCAGCCAGGACCGGACGACCTCCTGGCCCTCGCCAACGCCGTGCGCGATGCCGCAGCGCTCCCGCCGGAGGCGCAGCCGCCGGCGCAGCGGGGGCACCATGCCGCGCTTGAAGCCCCGCCCGGTGCTGAAGGTGCCCGCCGCGGGCACCTGCGGGTCCTCCGCGAACCGTCCTAGGGCCCATCTGGCGGTAGTCTGGAAGCTGCACATCTTTCCGCTACCGGCGCGAGCGCGCCCGCCAGGGAGCATGAACAAATGCCAAAGATCAGTCCTGAGCTGTTGTCCGTCCTGCGTTGCCCCGTGACCGGTTCGCCGCTGGTCCAGGAAGGCGAAGAGCTGGTCGCCACCACGGCCGGAGAAGACGGCGTCAAGAACCGCTACGCCATCGAGGACGGCATCCCCCTGCTGCTGCCGCCGGAACTGCTGGCAAGCGCAGCCGCCGCCGGCTTGGACCAGCACGATCGCGACGCCGGCCGCTAGTTCAGCCAGGCACGATTTACAGATTCAGCAGCACGGGGCCCGGACAGGACCCCGACAAGGCAAAGGACCATCCATGACGTTTGAGTACAAGGTTGCCGACATTTCCCTGGCGGAGGCCGGGCGGCACCAGATCCGCCTGGCGGAGCACGAGATGCCGGGACTGATGTCCCTGCGTGAGGAGTACGGCCCCAGCCAGCCCCTCAAGGGTGCGCGTATCGCCGGCTCGCTGCACATGACGGTGCAGACGGCGGTCCTGATCGAGACCCTCACCGCCCTGGGCGCCGAGGTCCGCTGGGCATCGTGCAACATCTTCTCCACGCAGGACGAGGCCGCCGCTGCCGTCGTCGTGGGCAAGGGCACCGTTGAGGACCCGCAGGGTGTTCCGGTCTTCGCCTGGAAGGGCGAGACCCTCGAGGAATACTGGTGGACCGCCGAACAGATCCTGACCTGGCCGGGCGCCGAATCCAACCCGGAACTGGGCCCCAACATGATCCTGGACGACGGCGGCGACGCCACGATGCTGGTCCACAAGGGTGTCGAGTTCGAGGCGCTGGGCGGCGTTCCGTCCGCGGCTGCCGGGGACTCCGAGGAATACGGCATCTTCCTGGACGTGCTCCGGCGCTCCATCGCCGCAGACCCGCAAAAGTGGACCCGCACCGCTGCCACCATCCAGGGCGTCAGCGAGGAAACCACCACCGGCGTCCACCGCCTCTACCAGCTCGCGGACCAGGGCAAGCTGCTCTTCCCGGCCATCAACGTCAACGACTCGGTCACGAAGAGCAAATTCGACAACAAATACGGCATCCGCCACTCGCTGCCTGACGGCATCAACCGGGCCACCGACGTGCTCATGGGCGGCAAGGTCGCCGTCGTCTGCGGTTACGGCGACGTCGGCAAGGGAGCAGCCGAAGCTCTCCGCGGGCAGGGTTCGCGCGTGATCGTCACCGAAATCGACCCGATCTGTGCCTTGCAGGCGGCCATGGACGGCTACCAGGTGGCCAAACTGGAATCAGTCCTGGCCCAGGGCGATATCTTCATCACTACCACCGGCAACAAGGACGTCATCATGGCCGGGCACATGGCCGGCATGAAGAACAAGGCCATTGTGGGCAACATCGGCCACTTCGACAACGAAATCGACATCGCCGGCCTGGCCCGTGTCCCCGGCGTCAAGAAGGTGGAGATCAAGCCGCAGGTCCACGAGTGGGTCTTCGATGAAGGTACCGACGCGGAGCGCTCCATCATCGTCCTGTCGGAGGGCCGCCTGCTGAACCTCGGCAACGCCACCGGACACCCGTCCTTCGTCATGAGCAACTCCTTCGCCAACCAGACCATCGCGCAGATCGAGCTGTGGACCAAGAAGGACCAGAAAGAGTATGCCAACGAGGTCTACGTGCTGCCCAAGGTCCTGGACGAAAAGGTAGCCCGCCTGCACCTGGACGCCCTGGGAGTGGAACTCACGGAGCTGACGAAGGACCAGGCCGAATACCTGGACATCGACGTCGCCGGTCCGTATAAGCCGGAGCACTACCGTTACTGAGATGTGAGGGCCGGGCGCGGCAACGCGCCCGGGCCGTTATTTTTTGCGCCTAGGATCGTACAAC
>JABFWC010000124.1 GCA_013362385.1 Pseudarthrobacter sp. | reverse complement strand
GCCTCTTGCCCAGCCGCCGGCCGGCGTCGGCCCTGTTAAGGAACCCAGCCATACCCGTCACCCGCCTGTGGGTCGAATTCGATCTGCCCGGTGGCGGGCTCCGCCATGGCCTCCGTTGCCGCGCGGGCGGGCAGGTCCCCGGCGTAGCTGTCATCCGCAGCCCCGACCGAGCAGGTCCCCGATCCCGCTTCATGACGCAGCACTTCGGCCATGGCGGATTCCCGCATCAATGCGAAACGCGGTAGGTGTGGCGGAGGTCGGTGCTCGGCTTGATAGCCACCGCCGTGACCACGAGCGCCACTGCCCCTGCGATCCATGATGTCCAGGCGGCCCCCGTAGCGCCCGTGTATGCCCCCAGCCAAGGCGAGAGGACCAGAGCAGCGGCAATGACAGCCTGGACGTATTCCATGGCGGGCGTGCCGGGCATGGCCAGGTTGATGATGCCGCTGATAATCAGCAGCCCGCCGAAGAGGAGCATGAGCGTGGTGGACATGCCTTCGTGCCGGGTAAACATGACCGCGACGGCGGTGAACAGTCCGGCGGCAGCCGCAACGTAGTCCTGCCACCGATACCACTTTTTCACTGACTTTCCTTTCTGTCGGGGCGGAAGCCGCCTTCTGCGTTTCCCGCCCGGCGGACTCTTGCTGCCCGCGATTTAAGTCAACTCCCCGCCGTCTCCGCCTTCTAGGGCAGAAAGACCTACCGGATGCCGTGCCGGAATTCACGGCGAACTCACAGCCAGTTGCCGGTGCCACGGCGGGGCTCCGTGTGCGATAGTGGCCGCAACGCTGGGGCGTCCTGGTTGTGATGAGACAGCAAAGGCCGAACATGTCGCGAAGTCCAGCCGGTACCCGCGGGGCCGTGACCAGGCTGCTGCCGGTCCTGGCCCTGCTGCTTTCCCTGCTGACTGCCTGCCAGCCCGCCGCTACGGTGACCGGAAAGCCGACCCAAACGGGGTCCGGGGACGAGGCGCAGGCCACCCCGCACCCTGGCCGGACCCCCGGGCACGTGTTCGTGATCAACCTGGAAAACAAGGGCTTTGACGCCGCCTGGGGCGCCAACTCCCCCGCCCCCTACCTGTCCGGGACGCTCCGGAAGCAGGGCGTGCTGCTGGAGAACTACTACGGCATCGCGCACAACTCGCTGCCCAACTACCTGGCGCAGATCTCCGGCCAGCCGCCCAATCCCAGCACCAAACAGGACTGCCACACCTACACCGAATTCGTGCCGGGTTCCCGCGACGACCTGGGCCGCTACGCGGGCGACGGGTGCGTCTTTCCTGCGGACGTGCCCACCGTGGCGGGCCAGCTGACCGCGGCCGGCAAGACCTGGAAGGGTTACATGGAGGACATGCAGCACCCGTGCCAGCACCCGTCCCTGGGCTCCCCGGACACCCATGTGAACGCCACCGTGGGGAACCAGTACGCCACCAAGCACAACCCGTTCGTCTACTTCCGCTCCATCACGTCCACGTCAGCGTGCAGCCGGAACGACGTCCCCTTCACGGATCTGGCCCGCGACCTGGCGTCTGCGGACACCACGCCCAACCTGGCCTACATCACCCCCAACCTCTGCCACGACGGGCACGACCACCCGTGCGTGGACGGCGCCCCGGGCGGCCTGCCCACCTCGGACGAGTGGCTGAGCGCGGAGGTGCCGGCAATCCTGGCGTCGCCGGCCTACCGGCAGGACGGGATGCTGGTGATCACCTTTGACGAGTCCGACGGCGGCACCACCGGCCCCGAGGAAGGCACCCCGGGCAGCGTCCCCGGCGGAACGGGCGGCGGCAGGATCGGCAGCCTGGTCCTCACGCCCTTCAGCACTCCCGGCGCCACTTCCGTCCAGCCCTACAACCACTACAGCCTGCTGGCCAGCATCGAGGACTACTTCTCCCTCCCCCGCCTGGGCGGCGCGCGGGATCCGGGAGTCACCGCCTTCGGCGAGGACGTCTACCGGGGCTCGCAGGGTTAGGACCCCGATGACCAGACAGCGATGGCTGGCGTCCCGGCTGCAGGTTCCCCGGCTGCAGGTTCCCCGGAAGCGGCGGCTCGCCGGGGCAGCGGTGATCGCCGCCCTGGTGACGGGGCTGGCAATGGTGATCGCCGGCGTCGTACGCTCCGGGCCTCCGGGCGACACCGGCCCGGAGGCCGGGATCCACAAAATCAAACACGTGGTGATCATCAGCCAGGAGAACCGGTCCTTCGACAGTTACTTCGGCACCTATCCGGGGGCGGACGGCATCGCCATGCAGGACGGCCAGCCCGCGGCGTGCCTGCCGGACCCGTCCACAGGCGGCTGCTCACGGCCGTTCCACAACCCCGCCGACAGCAACAAAGGCGGCCCCCACAGCCACGCCGACGCAGTCAAGGACATCGACAACGGCGCCATGGACGGGTTCCTCAGCCAGGCGGTGAAGGCCCTGTCAGGCTGCAAATCCACGGACACGGCCTGCCTCCACAATGCCAAACCCACCGACGTGCTGGGCTACCACGACCGCAACGAACTGCCCAACTACTGGGCCTACGCGGACAACTTCGTGCTGCAGGACCACATGTTCGCGGCCACCGCCTCCTGGAGCCTGCCGGCGCACCTGTACCTGGTCTCGGAATGGTCCGCGAAATGCAGCAAGGCCGGGGACCCGTCGTCGTGCGTCAACGCCATCCAGGACCCGGCCGACGCGCCGTACAAACTCACCATCCAGGACACACTGATCGGCAAGTGCCAGGACAGCCTGCACCTGGCACCATGCCAGGCGGCCCTGTCGGCCGCCGGCATCAGCCCCGACCTCGCGGCGCAGATCGACCAGCTGGTCGCCGCCAGCTGCAAGCCCACGGACTCCTACGCCACCTGCAAAGCCGCCGTGGACGCCGCCGACGTCCCGCCGGACCTGAAGCAGAAACTCGCCGCCGCCGCCAAGAAACTGGACGTACCGGACTACGCGTGGACGGACCTGACCTACCTGCTGCACAAGCACTCGGTGCCCTGGGCCTACTACGTGTTCAACGGCACCGAGCCGGACTGCCGGAACGATGCCGCCACCTGCGACCCCGTCAAGCAGGACTCCAAGACCCCCGGCCACTGGAACCCGCTGCTTTACTTCGACACCGTCAAGGAGGACGGCGAACAGGGCAACATCAAGCCGCTGGACGGTTTTTACGACGACGCCCGGGAGGGCAGGCTGCCCGCCGTCACGTGGGTGGCGCCCACCGACGAGGTCAGCGAACATCCCCCGAACAAGGTCAGCACCGGGCAGGAATACGTGGCCGGCCTGGTCAACGCCATCATGAGCGGGCCGGACTGGGACAGCACCGCGATCTTCCTGACCTGGGACGACTGGGGAGGCTTCTACGACCACGTCGCGCCGCCCGCGGTGGACGGCAACGGCTACGGCATGCGGGTCCCCGGCCTGGTGATCAGCCCGTACGCGAAGCAGGGCTACATCGACCACCAGGTCCTCAGCCACGACGCCTATTTCAAGTTCATCGAGGATGACTTCCTGGGCGGCGAGCGGCTCAACCCGGCCACGGACGGCCGCCCGGACGCCCGTCCCGGAGTGCGGGAAGACAGCGCCGTCCTGGGCGACATCGCCGCCGCCTTCGACTTCAACCAAGCCCCGCGGCCGCGGCTTCTCCTGCCCAACGCGACAACTTACTGACACCGGTCATTCGGCTGCGCCCACCGTACACTCCGCGGCGTCAGCCACCACTTCCTCCAAGTCCCCGGTGCGGTGCAGCACCTCCAACTGCCGGGCCGCGCCGGTTCCCCGCGAGAGCGTCCGGTCCACCAGTTCCTCCACCCGCCGCAAGTCCCCGATATCCGCCAGCGCGTCCCGGATATGGTTCAACAGCGAATTGACGACGGCGAGCGCCGGGGCCGGGCGGTGCGTGTGCGGATCCAGCAGCTCACCGTGCAGGCCCCAGCGGCTGGCCTTCCAGCCGGCCAGCCGGAGCAGCGCCGACGGGACGGCCACGGGTTCGACCCCCTCCCGCCATTCCCGCGCGGCGGTCTCCACCAGGCCCCTGGCAATCCCCGCCAGCAGCACCGTGTTTTCGGGGCGCAGGCACACATCCGCCACCCGGATCTCCACCGTGGGATAGTGCCGCGAGAGGCGGGCGTCAAAGTAGATCATGCCTTCGTCCAGCGCGACGCCGGTGCTCACCATGTCGTGCACCAGTTGGTGGTAGGAGTCGGGACCGCCCAGGATTTCCAGCGGCCCCGCGGACGGCCAGCGGTTCCAGACCTGCGAACGGTAGCTGGCGTAACCGGTGTCCTGGCCGTGCCAGAACGGGGAGTTGGCGCTGAGCGCCACCAGGACCGGCAGCCAGTTCCGCATCCGGTCCAGCACGCCCACGGCTTCCTCCGCCGATTCGACGGAGACGTGGATGTGGCAGCCGCAGGTCAGTTGCTCGCGCGCCGTCAGCCCGTACTCCTCCATCATGGCCCTGAAACGCCGGAGCTGGACGGGGTGGGGGTCGGCGGGAAGCGGCGAGGTGCCCAGTGCGGCCACCCGCACGCCCACGTCCTCGGCAGCCTGGTGCGCGATGGCACGGCCTGCGATGATGTCGCGTTCCAGGGAGGCCAGGGTGGCGTGCGGCGGGGTGACCACCTCGATCATTTCCTGCTGGAACTCGGCTGTGAGGACCGGGCCCGCCCCGGCTTCCAGCGGCCGGACATACAGGTCCAGGAGGGCACCGGCCAGGGGCGCGGCTTCCCCGGTGCCGGGGTCCACCAGGAGCAGCTCCTCCTCGATCCCGAACGTGCGGCTGCCTGTGCCCGCGCCGCCGGTGCCGTCATTGCCGTAGGCGTCCATCGCCGTCGTCCCCTATCCCTTGCATCGTTGCAAGCTCTCCCCAGAAGCAGGCCAGCGTGACGGCCCCGTTCAGCAGGACGTCGAGGTTGGCGCTTTCATCACTGTCATGCCAGTGGTCCTCCACCAGCCCCGTCCCGAAGAAAAGGACCGGCACGCCCTGTGCGCGGCTGAGGAGTTCGGCCGGCCCACCACCGGCGTTGCCCATCCGGCCAGCCCGTTCGGCCTGGAATCCCTTTTCCATGGCCCGCCCCAGTGCGGCGACGGCGGGGTGTTCGGGGGTGCGGTACGGCAGCTGGGCGGTGACCAGGTCCGGGACGGTGCTGAAGCCGAAGCCCGGCCGGATATTGGCGGCCACCCATTGTTCGAACTGCGCGGCCACTTTCTCCGGACGCTGCCCCGGCACGGTGCGGAAGCTGAGGTCGGCCGACGCCACCGCGGGGACAGCGGCGCGGGACACGCCGAGCGGGTCGCCGGCCATGAGCGAGGTGGCCTCGACGGCGGGCCGCAGCCACAGGCGCTCCGGCGCGGTGTAGCCCTCCTCGCCGGTGATGGCGCCGCTTTCGGAGCGGGCCAGCCAGTCCTCCTCGCTGAACGGCAGCTCCGCGAAGGCGCGGCGAAGATCGGCGGGAAGCGGTTCGACGTCGTCGTAGAAGCCGGGAATGGCGATCCGGCCGTCGGGGTGGTGCATCATGCCCAGGAGCCGGCCAAGTTCGAAGGCCGGGTTGGGCGCGGTTCCGGAAACCGCGCCGCTGTGCACGTCACGTCCTGGCCCGCACACCTCCAGGTGCACGCTGAGCATTCCGCGCAGGCTGACGCAGACGGCCGGGTGGTCGGCGCGCCACAGCAAGGTGTCGCTGAAGAGCACGACGTCGGCCCGCAGCTTTTGTGCGTGTTCCTCCAGGAGCGCAGACAGGTGCGGGGAGCCGCCCTCTTCCTCGCCTTCTACGAGGAATTTCAGGTTGACTGCCGGGTCCGGGCCGCCCGCGACCCGGACGTGGGCGCGGACGGCCTCGATGTGCGCCAGGATCTGGCCCTTCTCGTCCGAGCTACCCCGGCCGTAGAGCCGGCCCT
>JABFWC010000482.1 GCA_013362385.1 Pseudarthrobacter sp. | reverse complement strand
GCTTGATCAGCAGCTGCACGGCGCGGGCCGCGCTGGCGAGGCCGTCACTGGGGACGTGCAGGCCACCTAGGATCTCGTCCTCGTTAATAAGGGGGTAGAGCTCCTTGCACTCTGCGGGGGTGAGGATGGAGCCCTCGATGCCCCAGGCCTGTGCGTAGCCGAGCTTGCGCTTCAGGTCCGCTAGGCGGGTTTCGGTGGTGGCAACCTCCAGGCCGCCCACCTGGTTGAAGCAGCTGACGCCGTCCTCGGTCAGGGACAGCAGCTTCTCAACGGTGTACTTGGCGAAGAGTGCCATGGACTTGGAGGGGTTGGTCTGGAAGACCAGGCCCGGGGCGTGGGACGTGGAGCCCCCGGGCATGTTGAGCGGGCCCTGGTCCAGGACCGTGATGTTGTTCCAGCCCCGGGTGACGAGTTCGTCCGCCAGGTTCGTACCGACGATCCCGGCTCCGATGATGACAATGCGTGGCGACGATTCCATATGGGTCTCTCCTGCTGCTTTACGTGTTGTGTCTGCGGACGGGCGGGGCGGTTACCGGAACACCACGGTGCTGGTCTGGTCCAGAAGTACCCGGTGCTGGCAGTGCCACCGGACGGCGCGCGACAGGGCGAGTGCCTCGGCATCCTGGCCCACGGTGGACAGCGCGCCGGGGCCGTAACTGTGGTCCACCCGGATCACTTCCTGCTCGATGATCGGGCCCTCGTCCAGGTCGGCGGTGACGTAGTGGGCGGTGGCGCCTACCAGCTTGACGCCGCGGTCGTAGGCCTGGTGGTAGGGGCGGGCTCCCTTGAAGCCGGGGAGGAAGGAGTGGTGGATGTTGATGGCCCGTCCCTCCAGGGAGCGGCAAAGGTCGTCGGAGAGCACCTGCATGTAGCGGGCCAGGACCACGAGGTCCACGTTGTACTCCTCCACCAGTTCCAGCAGCCGGCGCTCGGCGTCGGCCTTGGTGTCCGCCGTCACCGGGATGTGGATGAAGGGCAGCCCGGCGGCCTCGGCCATGGCGCGGTGGGTCTCGTGGTTGGAGACAACCAGGACCAGTTCGCCGCCGAGGGTGCCGCCCCGCCAACGGAAGATGAGGTCGTTCAGGCAGTGGCCAAACTTGGAAACCATGACCAGGACGCGCTGCTGGGTCTGGTCGTGGAAGCTGAACTTCATGTCGAACCGGCTGGCGATGAACGCGAACTCTTCTTCGAGCATGGCCGGCGTGTAGTTGGGGGAGCCGGAGAACGCAGTGCGCAGGTGCAGGGTTTCGCGGAGGCTGTCGTCGAACTGCTGGTGTTCGTCGATGTTGAAGCCGCGCTCGAAGAGGAACGTAGTTACGGCCTGCATGATTCCTGCCTGCTCCTTGCACGACAGGGTCAGCACGAACTTCTGCGCCTGCTCTTCCTTGAGCGCCGGCAGGGTGGTGGTGGCTGAGGCTGTTTCGATGAGGGTCATGTCCCTCCTCCTTCTAGATATATTCAAAAGCAGTGAACTGATATATTAGATTGGGTGCCAGCGTATACTGGTCCACAGGCGAGGTCAATGGTTTTTTTCTGGATAGGGAAGAAGGGGCTCAGCATGGCATCCGAAACTCTGGCAGTGGCGGACGACGCCGGCAGGAAGTCGCTGGCCGATGTCGCCTACGAGAGCATCCGTGACTGGCTGCTGACGCTTGAAATCAAGCCCGGCGAGCTGCTCAACGACGACCTCCTCGCCAAGAACCTCGGGGTGGGGCGCACGCCCGTGCGGGAAGCCCTGAAGCGCCTGGAGCTGGACCGCCTCGTGAAGACCTATCCGCGGCGCGGCACCTTCGCCACGCGCGTTGACGTCACCGACCTTTCCTTCATCTCCGAGATCCGGGCCCAGCTTGAGCCGCTTGCCGCCGCGCGGGCGGCCCGGGTGGCTTCCCCGGCCGTGCGGGCGGAACTGCGCGCCACCCTCGAGAAGGTGGAGGCCTTCGACGTGGCTGCCGCAACTGTAACGGAGACGCTGAAGCTCGACGCGCAGGTGCACCAGGGCATTTACGCCGCCGCGGCCAACCCCCACTTGGAGGACATCCTGGTCCGCTACGACAACCTGGCCACGCGGATCTGGTGCATGGTTATCGACCGGCTGCCGGACCTGTCCCACCATGTGCGCGAGCACCTCGATCTGCTCCGTGCCGTCATCGACGGGGACGAGGAGCAGGCGGCCGAACTGGCCAAGGCCCACGTCAGTGGGTTCGAGCAGGCCGTGCGCGGCGCGCTCTTCAACGCCTAGCCTGCGTACACCGCCGGCCTGCTGTTGACAGCGGGTGTGACCTGGCCCATACTCGGAATCCACATTGATATATCAATCAAATATCAGTGGCCGACTGTCAGGAGCGGCGATGACGCCGGCGAACGGAGAGACCAGTGGATTTCCAGGCAACCCTCGATTCCCTACGTGCTGCCACCGACCTCGGACAGGTCAAGAAGGACAGCGAAAAGACGAAGAAATCCCTGGGCCTGCGCGCCGATTGGGCCCGCCTGCCGGGGCACACCGTCGAAGTGTGGCTGCTGGGGGAACATGTGGCCAGCGGGGTGGTGGACCAGGCGGCGGAGGACGATTCCGTGCTGTGGATAGCAGCCGAGGGCATCAGTACCCGGCGCATTTTCGACAAGTCATCGGGCTACCAGGTCTGGGTCTGACGTTCCGGGAAACCCGGGTGCAGTTCGTCCTAGCGCAGTCCGCGGCTGTGGGCCAGCGCTATGGTCTCGGTCCGGGAGGCCACGCCGAGCTTCCTGAACAGGTTCCGCACGTGGAACTTGACGGTGTTCTCGCTGATGCTGCAGCCGTCCCATGTTCGGAGCGTCAGCTGACAGCCCGCCCCGCCCGTCGTCCCGGACGTTGATCAGCAGGTTCCCGCCGTCGCAGTCCCACTGCGTGCGCATCCTGCGAACCCCGGGCTGCTCCATCATGGCCAGCAGCAGCCCGCGCACAATCGCCCTGGCGGCGATGGCTACCTCGCCGGGCATCCATCTGCTGTTTCAGCGGACGTTGTAGCCCATGTTGGCGCTGACCTTGAGGCCCGCTTCCTTGAGCGTATCCAGCAGGCCCGGGATCTTTTCGGGGTCGAAGCGGAACGCCGGACCCGAGATGCTGACCGAACCGATCACGGTCCCCTGGTGGTTGTAGACGGGCACGGCCACGGCGTTCAGGCCTATTTCGAACTCCTCACGCACCACTGCGTATCCCTTGGCCGCCACGTCGAGCAGCTGGGCGTCCAGTTCCTTCCGGCTGGTGATGGTGCGGGAGGTGCGGGCGGCCAGCCCGGTCTCCTTCAGGATGCGGTCGCGTTCGTCAGCCTCCAGCGCTGCGAGGAGTACTTTTCCGCTGGACGTCGCGTGCAGCGGAGTCAGGCTCCCCACCCAGTCGTACGTGGCCAGGGTGGAAGGGCCCATGGCCTGGTCCACGTTCACGGCGTAGTTGGAACGCAGGACGGCCAGGTTGACCGTTTCCTTGAACTCCTCGGCCAGGCTTTCCAGGACGGGCCGGGCCTCGTGGACCAGGCTGAGCCGGCCCGGGATGGAACTGGCCAGGCGCAGGATGCCGAACCCCAGCTGGTACTTGCCGCGCTCGCTGTTCTGGTGGACCATCTCACGGCTCACCAGGGAACCCATCAGCCGGGAAACGGTGGATTTGTGGATTCCCATCTCCTCGGCGATCTCGCTGACGCCTGCGTGCCCTTCCCTTGCCAGGATTTCCAGGACGGTGAGGGCGCGTTCCACCGACTGCACGCCGCCGGACTGGCCGCCTTCGCCGTCGGTATCTGATTCCGGTTCATTTTTAGGAGCCATACTTCCTGATCCTATGCCGGGAACTGTGACGGCGGTGACATTGCGTTAACGCGGTTGACACTGACGTGCCGCAAAAGCCTAGCTGCCGCGGTAGGTGGAGTAGGCGAACGGGCTCAGGAGCAGCGGCACGTGGTAGTGCTCCGGGCCCGTGACCTCGAAGACCAGGTCCACTTCCGGGAAGAACGTCCGCGTCTGCAGTCCGGCGTAGTAGCTCCCGGTGGCAAAGTTGAGTTTGTAGTGGCCGGGTTCGAGCTGTTCGGGACCCAGGTCCTTTGCCCGCCCGTCCGCGTCCGTGGTGGACGCGGCCAGCGTGCGCCAGGTGCCTCCGTCGTTGTGGGAAAGCACGACGGCGACGCCCGCCGCCGGGCGGCCGGCACCGGTGTCGAGGATATGGGTGGTGACGTGCGAAACGCTCATTCGCTGATCAGTCCTTCAAGCCGCAGTACGGCGATTTCGCGCAGCTGCCGGGCCACGATGGTGTCTTCGGTCTCGGGTGAATTGGTGAGGCGGCTGTCCAGGGCCTGCAGGATCTCCGGCGCGGTGCGGCCGGCGGCGCGGATCAGGAAGACGCGGCCGAACTTCTCCTCGTACGCCCGGTTGCCACGGGCCAGGGCCTCCGCCACGGCGGTATCCGCCGGATCCACGCCGGCCTGCTCGGAACGGGACATGGACGCCTCGGTGCCGGCCGCCGTCGGGCGTTCACCGATCCGGGGATGGTGGGCCATGGCAGCCTCCACCTCGGCCGGGCTGAAGGGGTCGGCGGCCTGGGCCGCAAACTCCAGGAGTGCGTCCCGGCTGGCGAACGGCCGCGCGTCCGCCACGGCATCCACCCACCTGGTGACATCGATGCAGGGGCGCAGGGTGGCCCGGGCCGCGTCCGGATCCGCGGCGTTGAATTCGGCTAGCTGCATGCTGGCTTCTTCCTCGGTCTGCTGGCATCCATGGTGAAGGCTATGCGGGGCCGGAAAACCCGGCGCCTGCCTTGGCATTCCAAAAGACAAGCTTCCGCATCATGGAACTGTTATTTCAGCATACGTAATATTCAAAAGCAGCGCGCAGGTGCTGTCAAGCGGGCCGGGGTTTCCTAGTCCTGGGAGGAAGTGCGGGTCAGCACCCAGGTGTTGGTGCCGTCCTGGCGTTCGAAGGTGACCGTGGTGACCAGCGCCTCGATCAGCGCCAGGCCGCGGCCGGACTCGGCGTCCTCGCCCGGAATGCAGGCGTCCAGCGGGCCATAGGGCGGCTTGGCGTTGTAGGCGCTCACACGGGCCTGCAGCAGGTGGGGCCGCACCACCGTTTCCACTCCGAGCTCCACGTCCCGCGGTCCGGCAGGCTGGGCATGCTGGACGATGTTGGAGGCGGATTCGATTACCGCAGTGGTGAACGTCATCTGGTCCATGTCGCTGACGAAGGGGACATCCAGCCACAGGCTGTCGAGGTCATTGTGGACCGCTTCGATGGCGTCCCCGGCAGCGGGTCCCCGGAAGCTGCGGGAAGCCAGGACCTCAGTCATTGCTGAACGCCTCCTCGGCGGTGGGGTAGGCGGTGAGCACCTTGTCCATGCTGGTCAGCTTCAGGACCATGTTCACCTGCGGCTGCACGGCGGCGATCCGAAGGTCGCCGCCGGCCTGGCGCGCCGCCTTGAGGCAGCCGATGAGCGCGCCGAGGCCGGAGGAGTCCATGAACGCGGTGCGTTCCAGGTTGACCACGATCCGGTTGGACCCGCCGGCGATCACGTCTGTGACGAATTCGCGCAGTTTGGGCGCGGAGACCATGTTGAGCCGCCCGTCCGCCTTGACCTCGGCGTACGAGTCCTTGACCTCGTAACTGAACTCCATCAGGATTCCTCTCTGTTTGCAGGTTCTGCGGCCGGTTCGTACCCCTTGTAGAGCACGGCACGGACCAGGATGCTCATGACCACCAGGTCAAAGACCACCCAGACGACGTTCACCAGGGTGCCCAGCGGTTCCGCCAGGCCGGTGGCCAGGCGGATGATGCCGACGACGGCCGCGAGGGCCAGCAGGACGGACACCACGATCTGTGGCCGGATGAGGCTCCAGCTGGGTCCGCCGGTCTGGCGGGCTTTGGGGGTGACCGCAAAGCC
>JABFWC010000265.1 GCA_013362385.1 Pseudarthrobacter sp. | reverse complement strand
GGCATCGCGATGACCACGTTCGTGATCTACCCGCTGTTCTACACTCCGCTGATCCACGCCCATCCAGTCATGGCCGCCATCCTCACCACGCGCAACGTCCTGCTCGTGGTGCTGCTCTGGTGGTCGGTGAAGCGGACGGCCGAGCTCGGCCGTAAGGCACCGGCACAGGTTCCGGCGGGAGCCTAGTTTTCAGAGCGGTCGACGCCGGTGCGCGCGGCCTCTGCCCGGCGCGCGGCATCTGCCCGGCGGGATGCGGCGTGCGCCACCGCCCAGCGCCAGCCCCCGCGCGCCAGGTCCAGCGGCCTGCCCTCGATCAGCAGGTTGCGCGTGTGCACGTCCAGGACCAGCAGGTAGAACGTGAATGCCAGGGCGGTGAAGAAGGCCAGCGAGGACGCGTCCACCGGCAGTTCCACGAAGGACCAGACGGAGAGCTGGTCCTGGGCGCCGAACACCACGAAGAATGTCACGCCCACGTACAGCGAGCGGATCTGCCAGTCGTCCCGGATCCCAGTTACGGCCAGGAACGGCAGGAACCACAGGATGTACCAGGGCTGGATGATGGGTGAGAGCATCACGACGGCGGTGAACGCCAGGGCCATGCGGCGCACCACCCGCGGGTAGTCGCCGCGGAACATCAGCAGCAGCACCAGCCCGATGGCCGTCCACTTCATGGCGGTCCGCAGCCAGGTGGCGAGTGTCCCGCCCGGCAGGCCCAAGACGTTGGCCAGGACCTCCACCTGCTGGCCCAGGAAGCCGGAGGGCGAGTAGCCCGTGTACCCGGGGGTGGGGTCCATGATGGCCCAGGCCCAGCCCATGCCCAGGTGGTACGGCACCCCGCTGAGCGCCAGCACGTCAAAGCTGATGCCCGCCGTTGCGCCCCACATGAGGAACCTCCGCAGCCAGGTGGCTGACGGCCCGGCCCACATGAGGCCGATGAACGGCAGCAGCAGGACCGTGATGGGCTTGATGCCGATGGACGCCGTGACCAGCAGGATGCCCAGCAGGTGGCGCCGGGTGGCCGCGGCGTAGACACCGGCGACGGCGAGTCCCACCATGAGTGCGTCGTTGTGCGCGCTGGCGATGAAGCTGATCAGGAACAGCGGGTTGGCCACGGAGACCCACAGCGCCCGGGCGCCGTTGATCCCGTGTAGTTCCGCGAGCTTGGGGATGTAGATGGCGCAGAGCAGGACGCCGATTCCGGCCAGGAGGCGGAACAGCAGCACGGAGGCATCCGGCTGGGCGCCGGTGATTCCGACGACGGCCCGTGCCAGCCAGAGAAAGTACGGCCCGTAAGGTGTCCTGGCCTCCGCCCAGGCGGGGTCGGCCCCCAGCGAGAACCAGTTGCTCAAGGTGGAGATGCCCACCTGGTACGGGTCCTGGCCCTCCATGACCAGCCGGCCCTGGCCCGTGTAGGCATACACATCGCGGGAGAAAACGGGGACGCAGAACAGCAGCGGCAGCGACCAGGCGGAAATGGCCACCACGACATTGCGCAGCGACGACGCTCCCCAGTCGGCCACCCGCTGGCCCAGCCGCAGCCAGGAACGGATGAGCAGCATGGCGCCGGCGGTCAGCAGGACGGTGGACACGGCCACGCCCCAGCCTTCGGTGCGGAGCGCGATCACCACCGGCTGGCGGATCATGGGTGAGCCGTTGGCGATCCAACCGGTTCCGATGGAGCCGATGAACATCATGAGGGAGCCGATGAAGCCTTCGATGACGGCGACGTAGGCGCGGCGTTTGGCGGTTCCGGAGCTTTGGCCGGACGCGCCGGCCTGGCTCTCCGAAGTCCCGAGGTGTGACCCGCCTGCCGTCATGATGTTCGTCTGGTCCCCTACGTTGATACGGCGCTGGCGGACCAGCACCCGGCCGCCCTGCGCAACCCGGCCATTTTATCAGCCGGCTTCCGGCCGGCCCGGGCTGCCGCGGGCGGGATGTCGGGCGGGGGCCACCCGGGCACCTGAGCGGGCCACCGCACTGTCAAGGCGGGACCGCACCGCGGCCTCGCCTTGACAGTGAACACCCTAGGAGAAGCGCGCCGGGCGGAACGTTGCCAGCATGGGGTGCTTCTTGCCGGTGAGGATCTCGCCGGCGAGCAGTTCGCCGGCGATGAGGCCCAGGGTGGCACCGGAGTGCGTGAAGGCGACGAAACATCCCGGCACCTGTCCCAGTTCACCCAGGACCGGTTCGCCGTCGCCGGGAATCGGCTTGTAGCCCATCTTCCAGGAGGCCGGCTTGAGTTCGGGGTTACCGGCAACCAGCTTGGAGGCTTCGTCCGCCAGTTCCTGCACCACTTCGTCAGGGATGGTGAAGGAACCGTCCGGGTGCTCGGTGATGTGTTCCTCGTACCAGTCGTGGTCCAGGGCGAACGTGCCGCCGGGGTTGGGCCGCAGGGCGGCCCGCGGCGTGTTCAGGACGGCTGCGATGTCGTGCTGCACCTGCTTGGTCACCACCAACATGGACACGGGCGAACCATTGGGGATGTGCACGCCCAGGGGTTCGACGACGGCGGGCGTCGCTGCACCGCAGGCCACCAGGACGGCGTCGGCCGGGTAGGTCCCGCCCGCCGCGGTCTCCACACCGGTAGTCCGGCCGCCCTCAACCATCACGGAGGCCTTGCCGGCGTTGAGGACCAGTTCCCCGCCCCGTGCGTGGAATTCCTCCATGAGGAAGTCGATGAGGTCGGGGAGGCTGACCCAGCCTTCGCCGGGGTTGAAGATGGCGTTTTCCGGCACCGCGCTTGAATCGATGCCAGGGGTGGCGGCCGCGATCCCATCCGGGGCGAGCAGCTTGGAGTCGTAGCCGATGGACTTTTCATAGGCGTGCCGCGCTTCGGTGGCTTCGCTGTGCCCCGCAGCGTTCCACATCAGGCCGCCGCCAAACTGGAGCCATTCCCGGGTGGGGTCTGCGGCGAAGAGCGTCCGGTAGCGGTCCACCCCGGCCACCCGCAGCTGGTGGTAGGGCGTGGACCGTTCACCGGCGGAGTTGAGCCAGGACAGTGAGCGGCCGCTGGCTTCGCTGGCGAGACCGCGCTCGGTCAGCAGGATCACGGAGGCCCCTTCGCGGAGCAGGTGCACGGCGGTGGAGACGCCGAGGATGCCGCCGCCGATCACGGCGATGCGCTTGGCAGGTGTTGCAGAGGACATGGTCCGTCCCTTTCAGTGGAAGTTGGTGGGTCCGGGCGCGAAGGATGCGCCGTCGAAAATATGTGGACGCGCGGGGTCAGGCCAGGGCGTGGATGCCCTCGATGACCTTCAGTACCTCGAGCGGGCCGGCGGGGTCGACCGGAAGGTGGCCGTTCCCGCGCAGTGCAGCCGCAAGCTGCAGGTAGAACTGCGGGTAGTCCCCGCGTTCTGCGGGCACGCGCCTCGTGCTGCCGTCGATTCCCAGGAGCCCCCAAGACTCCTGGGAATCGAGGCCGTAAGCAGGGTCCGACGGCGGCATCGCGGCTGCGAGCGCAGGTTCCTGGCCGTCCAGTCCCCACTTGGTGTAGGCGGCTTCGGAGCCGAGGACGTGGAAGCGCGGGCCCACCCGGGCAGCCATGCCGTTCATCCACAGCCGGGAGCGGACGCCGGACTCGTGCAGCAGTGACACGAAGGCTTCGGTGTCGGCCGCGTCCGGATGCGGGCCGCGGTTGGCCGTCTCGCCGTAGCTCCTTTCCACTGGGCCGAACAGCTGGATGGCCTGGTCGATCAGATGGGCGCCGAGATCGTGCAGCATGCCGCCGCCTTCGGCGAGGGACACGGTGTCCCGCCAGTTCCCGAAACCTTCCGGCCGCCACCACTCGAAGCGCGACTCGAAGCTGGTGACCTCCCCCAGCGCTCCGGAGGCCAGGACCTTCCGCAGCGTCAGGAAGTCGGCGTCCCACCGGCGGTTCTGGAACACCGTAAGCTGCACCCCGGCGTCGTCCGCCCTGCTGACCAGTTCCTCGCCCAGGGCGGACGTGGGCACGAACGGCTTGTCCACCACAACGTGCAGGCCGCGGGCGATGGCCGCTGCCGCCATCTCAAAGTGTGTGTGCGGCGGGGTGCCCAGGATGACCAGGTCCAGGTCCGCGGACAGGGCGAAAAGCTCTTCCGCGGTCCCCACGATGCGTGCCTGCGGATAGCGGCGTGCCGCCTCCGCGGCGCGTTCAGGCTGGGCCGTGACGATCACGTCCAGGGAGAAGTCCGGACTCGCCGCGACCAGCGGCGCGTGGAAGACCTTGCCGGAGATTCCAAAGCCGACGACGGCGGTGCGGATGGGTGCGGCTGCAATGGTTCCCATCAGAGCACCTCGGAGAGGAAGCGCTGGAGGCGTTCGCTGCGGGGGTTGTCGAAGAGCTGGGCAGGGGTGCCCGCTTCGACGACTTCGCCTTCGTCCATGAAGACCACCTGGTCCGCGACTTTGCGGGCGAAGCCCATTTCGTGGGTGACCACGAGCATGGTCATACCGCGCCTGCCGAGGCCGGCCATGAGGTTCAGGACGCCTTTGACCAGTTCGGGGTCGAGGGCGCTGGTGGCTTCGTCAAAGAGCATGACTTCCGGTTCCATGGCCAGGGCCCGGGCGATGGCGACGCGTTGCTGCTGGCCCCCGGAGAGGTCGCGGGGGCGGTGGTCCGCGCGTTCGGCGAGCCCCACCTCGGCAAGGCGTTGCCGCGCTTTGGCCATGGCCTGGGCTTTGGGCATTCCCTTGACGGCCCAGAGCGCCAGTGCGACGTTTTCTTCCGCGGTGTGGTCCGGGAAGAGGTTGAAGTGCTGGAAAACCATGCCGATGCGGGTCCGCAGGGTGTCCGGGTTGGCGCCCAAGGTGCTGTCTTCGGCCAGGAGCACGTCCCCGCTTTTGGGTTCGTGGAGCCGGTTGATGCCGCGCAGCAGGGTGGACTTGCCGGACCCGGAGGGGCCGATGATGCAGGTGGTGGTGCCCGGTGCGACGGTGAGGCTGACGCTGCGCAGTACCTCGATGTCGCCGTAGGCCATGGTCAGGTTGCGCAGTTCCAGGGACGACCCGTGGAACGTCTTCACCTCCGGGGTGGCGGTGTTCGTGGTGGGGGTTGGAGTGTTCATGTGTTGCTCCCGGTGGTGAGTGGCGAGGCGGCGTCGAGTTCCTTGACTTCCTTCAGGCCGCTGGTGGGCGCGGCGGGGCGGCGGCCGGTGCGGAACTTGTTGTCGAAGTGGTTGACCAGGTGCGTCAGCGGGACGGTGATCACCAGGTAGAAGAGGCCGGCGGCTACCAGGGGCGAGAGGTTGCCGGAGAGGACTGCTGCGTCCTGGCCCACCCTGAACAGCTCGCGTTCGGTGACCAGCAGGCCCAGGAAGTAGACCAGCGAGGAGTCCTTGACGATGGCGATGAACTGGTTCACCAGGGCCGGAAGCACCCGCCGGACGCCCTGCGGCACCACCACCAGGGCCATCGACTTGGCGTAGCTCATGCCCAGCGCGCGGCAGGCCTCGCCCTGGCCCTTGTCCACGCTGAGGATGCCGGCGCGGAAGATTTCGCCGATGTAGGCGCTGGCGATCAGGCTCAGCGCGATGATCCCCAGCGGGTAGGGTGACGGGCCGAAGATTGACTGGCTGAGGCGGGCGAAACCCTGGCCGATCAGCAGGATGGTGAGGATTGCGGGCAGGCCCCGGAAAAGGTCCGTGTAGATCCGGGCCGGAACGCGCAGCCATTTGGACGGGGAGATGCCCATGACGGCCACCACCATTCCGAGCACCGTGCCAAGGACGGTGGCGGCGATGGAGATGATCAGCGTGTTCAGCAGGCCGACGGCCAGGAGTTGTGGCAGGACTTCGGCCATCGCGCCGAAGTCGAAGAAGGTACGGATGATGGTGTTGAGCCAGTCCTTGGTTGCTCTCAGACGTTGTGGGTTATGGAGTGCCGGGCGGGCCCGCGGTGCGGGCCCGCCCGGCGTTGCGCCCGAAGGCTTACTTGCTCGGCGCCGGGGAGGCCGTCTGCTCGGCCTT
>JABFWC010000292.1 GCA_013362385.1 Pseudarthrobacter sp. | reverse complement strand
CGGTGCGAGTGCCTGGATTCCCAGCAGGCTGCCGGCGACGTTCACCTCATACACTTTCTGCAGGTCCGTCACGGAGGCATCGAGCAACCGGCTGCGCTGGGTGATGCCGGCGTTGTTGACCAGCCCGTCCACTTGCCAGCCGCGGCCGACGATCCATGCGGCAAGTGCGGCCCAGGCCGAAGCATCGCTGACATCCAGCTGCCTGTACACCAGCTCACCGGAGGACCGCGGCACCTCCCATGCTGCTGGCGTGCCTGCCAGGTCCGTGGCGATAACCCGCGCCCCCGCCCCCGCCAGCAGGCGCGCCTCGGCAGCGCCCTGGCCCTGGCCCGCCCCGGTCACCACCACGGTCCGGCCTTCAAGCTGAAGCGGAACCACTCTAGATCCCGGAGGCAACCGCAGAAGCCGCACGGTTGCGGGGGCGGGCGCGTGCCGGGACCCGGGTGAGGGCCTCGCGCCGGTCACCGACGGTGTTTTCGATGCTGCCGATGCCCTCCACGGTCATCCGGACGGTGTCTCCGGTCTTCAACGGCGGCGGTGTCTGCGACCCGTTACGGCCCCAGAGTTCAGCCAGGCAGCCGCCCCCGCAGGTGCCGGAGCCCAGGACGTCCCCGGGCTTCACCACGGAATCCTGCGAGGCGTAGGCCACCAGCTCGGCGAACGGCCACCCCATGTTGGAGAGCAGGTCCTGGCCGATCTGTTCGCCGTTGACCTCGACGGCCATGGAGATCGGCAGGAACCCCTCGGCATCGTGCAGGTCCTCGAACTCGTCGACCGTGACGATCCAGGGGCCCAAGGTGTTGGCGAAGTCCTTGCCCTTGCACGGGCCCAGGCTGACTTTCATTTCGCGGCGCTGCAGGTCCCGGGCGGACCAGTCGTTGAGGATGGTGTAGCCGAAGATGTGCCGGTGAGCCTGTTCGGCCGTCAGGTTCCGGCCGTCACTGCCGGGCACGTGCCCGACGACGGCTGCCACCTCGGTTTCGAAGTCCAGGTCTACACACCCTGCCGGAATCCCGATCACCTCACCGGTTCCGGTCACCGTGTGCGGGTTGGTGAAGTAGAAGGTCGGCGCCTCGTACCATTCGGGCACCACTCCGGCGGCGCCATCGATGCTCTTGCGCACGCCTTCAACGTGTTCCTCAAAGGCCACAAAGTCCCGGATGGTGGCCGGCGCCAGCGGGGCGAGCAGCTGCACGTCCGCCAACGGAACGCTCGGGCCGGAGCCGATGGTCCGCCGGGCAATGTCCAGTGTCTCCTCCAATCCGGCGTCCAGCAGGTCCTGCACATCCTGGCCCGCCGGCAGGACGTAACAGGTGCCGTCCTCGACGAAGCCGGACTGCGTCCCGCCGTCGTGATCCCACCGGGCGATCTTGACCATGAATCTGTTCCTTAGGCTGTGGGGGTGGCGGTACGGGTTGACGCCGGGGTGATGCCGAGGGCGGCGGCGTTGTCCGCCAGTACCTTGGTTTCGTCCTCGGCAGGAAGGGTTGCTTCAACGACCTCCGCCACGGGGGCATCCGAACCCATGTCGAACGGGTAGTCCGAGCCGAGCAGCACCTGCTCCGGGCCGGTGGCAGCCACGAGTGCCCGCAGCTCGGCGGGGCTGTGCACCAGGGAATCGAAGTACAGCTTCCTCAGGTAGGACGACGGCGGTTGGGCGCACCCGTGTGACTCCGGCCGGACCCGCCAGGCGCGGTCGGACCGGCCCAGGGTAGTGGGCAGGTACCCCCCGCCGTGGGCGGCCAGGACCTTGAGGGCCGGATGGCGGTCCAGGACGCCGCTGAAGATCAGGTGGGACAGGGACACTGCGTTCTCGGCGGGCTGGGAGACAGTGTTGGCCAGGTAGAACCGGTCCAGCCGCTCATCCAGCGAGCACCCGAACGGGTGCAGGAACACCAGGGCGCCCAGCTCCTCCGCACGGGACCAGAACGGCCCCAGCCTGGGATCCGAGAGCTCCACCGTGCTGCGCTCCGCCCCAGGCGTGGCGGCAAAGGAGCCGATTTCCACGCCGAGCAGCCCGCACTCCAGCACCGCATGCTCCAACGCCTCCACCATCAGGTGGGGGTGCTGGAGTGGGACCAGGCCCAGGCCGTTGAGCCGTTCCGGGGCCCGGTCGACGAAGTCGCGGACCGCCTGGTTCGCGGCGCGGACAAGCCGGAGGGCTAGTTTTTCGCCCGCGAAATAGTAGAAGTGCGACGGCGACGGCGAGACCAGCTGGACGTCCACGCCCTGGGCGTCCATGTCCGCAAGCCGGCGGTCCAGGTCCGTTAGCTGCCCCCACCGCTCCTTGATCATCTTCCCCGAGGCAACCATCGACTCCGGGCCGTTGCGCCGCACCTCGAGTGCCTGCTGCGCGGCGAAGCCCTCGGGATCGGCCTCGGCCACCAGCTGCTGCAGGGCCGGGAGGAGGACGTGGGCGTGGACGTCGACGATTGGGCTGGGCCCTTCCCGCGCGGGAAGCGTGCTCATGCGGGCTCCTTCAGCATGACGGAGAGCCCGTGCATCAGGCCCGGCACGTCGGCGTCGCGGACGCCGTCGAGCATCCACTGGCCCAGCTGGACCGACGCGTTGACCACTGCCTTCGCCCGGTCCAGGCGGCGGTCGGTGAATTCCTTGAACAGGGTTTCGGTGATGTCGTCGGCCTTGATCAGCAGTTCCGCCAGCACGGCGGCGTCCTCGAGCGCCATGGCCGCACCCTGGGCGACCGTGGGCGGGCAGCTGTGCGCGGCGTCGCCGATGATGACGGTCCGGCCGCGGTTCCAGGGGCCGTCGACGAGGTGGGTGGTGAACCACGTGTAGTTGATGCGGGCGCTGTGGTCCAGGTTCTGGCGGATCTCGTTCCACGGCCCGCCGTAGGCCGCGGCGAGCTCGGCCATGATGCGGGGGCCATCTTCCTGCTTGCGTTCCTGGGCCTTTTCCACGAGGTAGGCGTAGATGGTGTCCGGGCCCGTGGGACAGTAGCCAGCGATGAAGCATGGACCGCCGTAGGTGAGGTCGGTGCGGACCACCTCGTCGGGCCGTTCCACGAAGGCGCGCCAGATGCCCATGCCCGTGGGCTTGGGTTCGGCGTCGATGCCGATCGCCTTGCGGACGGCGGAGTGCAGGCCGTCGGCACCAATGAGCAGGTCGTAGCGCGAGGTGCCGCCGTCGGCCGTGCTGACGGTGACGGATCCGGTGTCGTCCGTTATTGCGGTGACCGTCCTGCCGTAGCTGATGCGTGCCCCTGCCTGCTGGGCACGTTCGCGGAGGATGGCTGTGAGGTCGGGGCGGTACATGCCCATGGTGGCGGGGAGGTCGTCGCCGCCGGTCCGGATGTCCTCCAGGACGGCGATGACGGTACCGGCGGGGTCCGGTGCGCGCAGGCCCAGGGTGCTGAAGCCGAAGCCCTTCGCCTCCACCTGGTCCCAGACGCCGAGCTGGCGGAGCACGCGCAGGGCGTTCCCCTGCAGGGTGATCCCGGACCCCAGGGTCTGCGGTGCGTCCGCCTTCTCCAGGACTTCCACCTGGATTCCGGCGTCGGCCAGGAGGATCGCGGCTGCGAGCCCCGCGGCTCCCGCACCCACGATTCCGACGTTCTGTACTGCTGCCATCGCTGACTCCTTTGTTGTGACGGCGTTACTGCTGGTGGATTCTTGTACTGAAAATTACCGGAGGGCGATCGGGTTCACGGGTGATCCGACGGCTCCGGTGATCGGCAGCGGTGCGGCGGTCAGCAGGAAGTCGTACCTGCCGTCCGCCGCGCACGCTTCAGCGAGGGCATCCGGGTCCCACATCTCACCGAGGAACAGTCCCAGGTTGGGGATGGCGATCTGGTGGAGCGGCTGGAACGCGGCGTCGAACTCGTTGGGGCGGACCTCGAAGCCCCAGGTATCGGTGGCGATCCCGGCGATCTCGCTGCGGTGCAGCCAGGGCGCGGTGCTGAAGGACAGCCCGGGGGCTGCACCGCCGGCGTAGTCGCCCCAGCCGTCGCGCCGGACCCGGGTGTATTGGCCGGTGCGGATCACCACGATGTCGCCGCGTCGGACCTCGGAGCTGGAACCTTGGAGCTCGATGGTCCGTCGGAGGTGCTCCGGGGTGATGCCGAACCCGTCCGGCAGTTCGCCGTCGTTGCGTCCCAGCTCCGGGCCGAGCGCACGGCCGACGTCGAGCAGCACCCCGCGGGTGGCGATCTTTGCTGCCGCGGTTTCGATACCGGTGACCAGGTCGCCTTCGGAGGTGACAACGTCTCCGGCCGCACGGCCGTTCCAGGCCTTGCCCTGGTCGAAGATGTGGCCCAGGCCGTCCCACTGCGTGGAGCACTGCAGCGGCATGGCAATCACGTCATCCGCGCCGCCGAAGCCGTGCGGGAAGCCCTGGTTGCCGCGTTCGGCGTCCACACCGGTGTCCGTCATGGTGTGGACGGGGTTGGTGCGGCGGCGCCACCCCTTCTGCGGGCCGTTGGTGTCGAATGGCTGGGACAGCGAGAACGCCTCGCCGGATTTCACCAGGGTGGCTGCTTCAACGCGTTTAGCGGCGTCGATGAAGTTCAGGGTGCCCAGCACGTCGTCCGCGCCCCAGCGGCCCCAGTTGTTGTGTGCGGCGGCCATGGAACGGATGCTGCCGAGCGGGTCTTCACGCCGGATAACCGGGGAATCAGTGGCTGATTCCCCGGTGCCGGTGATGCGTGCTGTGTCGTGTGCGGTCACGGCTGGCTGCTTTCGGTGGTGGTTTCGTCCTTGCAGCGGATGAGCTGGGTGCCCAGGCCGGTGATCGTGCCTTCCATGACGTCGCCGTCCTGGAGGAGCCGGCCCCAGTGCTGGCCGTTGCCGGCGGGGCTGCCGGTGAGGACCAGGTCGCCCGGGCGCAGCGGCATGATCTGGGAGGCTTCGCTGACCAGCTTGGCGACGCCGAAGATCATGTCGGCGGTGGACTCGTCCTGCATGGCCTTGCCGTTCAGCTTTAGGGTGACCTGGACGTTCTGCGGGTCGCCGAAGAACTTGGCCGGTACCAGCAGGGGGCCGGTGGGCAGGAAGCCGGGGGCGTTCTTGGCGCGGTACCAGTCCGAGCCGATCGCGGGCATGTCCCTGCGGAAGACGTACTCGCGGGTGGTGATGTCGTTGACCATGGTGTAGCCGAACACGTACTCGAGGGCTTCCTCGGGGGTGACCCGGAACGCTGTTTTGCCGATGACTGCCGCCAGTTCCAGCTCCCAGTCATGGGACTTGGAGTAGGACGGCAGGGTGAGGTCGTCCGTGGCGGACGCGACCGCCGTCGGAAGGCCGATGAAGAAGTACGGCGTGCCCTGGCCGGCGCGCTTGTCCATCATGGCCGCCGTCTTGGCGCGCACTTCCTCGGCGTCCTCGCCCGGTTCGCGGTGGGCGACGGCGAGGTCGATGACGTGCTTGCGGTAGTTGGCGCCGGTCTGCAGGATCTGGGCCGGTTCCACAGGGGCGAGGACCTCGACGTCGGCAACCGCCAGACCGGTGTCCTCCGCTGCGGAGGCGGCAAGGGTGCCAAGCTCGGACTCGGCGGTGTCCCAGTGCTCGATCAGGGAGTTGATGTCCGTGTCCAGCGGCAGGACCCGGTCCTGGACGAGCAGGCCCGTGCGGGCCTTGCCGTCGCCGGCTTCCTGGAACCGGATCAGTGCGTAGGTTGCAGCTGCCATGGTGTCTTAGCCCCGGCCCTGCTTGGCGTAGGGGTTCAGCAGGGCTTCCTTCATTTCGGGGGAGGCGCCTTCCTCGGTGGCGGTGAAGCCTTCGGCGGGCGGGAAGGATTCGGTCATGGAGTGCGGCATGGCGCCGTTTTTGTAGAAGTTGTTGGAGCCCTCGGACGGGTGCCAGGTGTTGGCTTCCCAGTCCGGGACGTAGTTGCGGTAGCCGCCGGAGTTCAGCTCGACGCGCAAGCCGGACGGTTCGCGGAAGTAGAGGAAGTTCTGCTCGCCGACGCCGTGGATGGAGGGCCCGTATT
>JABFWC010000151.1 GCA_013362385.1 Pseudarthrobacter sp. | reverse complement strand
AAAGCATGCGGGCTTCACCCGGGCGCGGCTGGCCTTTTCGCTGGACCATCCGGAGGCCGTGACGGCCGGCCATGTACTGCTGGTGCGCAATTTGGAGCAGGCGCTGGCTGCCCTGGGGGTTGCGGACGCGGCAGCGCGTGCCCGCGACGTGGCGGATTACGGCGACGGCCTGCTGCTGCACCTGCTGACGGTGCGGCGGGCTGAAGGTCCGGACCCTGCCGCCATCGCCTCGGCGGTCCGGCGGCTGCTGGCGCCGTAAAGCCCGCGCGGGCCGCCGTCGTACTTCCCGCGGGCTGAGGGTTAGGCGGAGGCGGGCCAGCCGGTGTAGGCCTCTGCGAGGTAGGCCCTGCCATGCCGGGAGGAGACCACGGAGTTCAGTTCGCCCAGCTGGCGGGCACGGGAGAAGTCGTCGGCGTCGGCCGGGGTATGCAGCATGGTGGTCATCCAGTAGGAGAACTGCTGCGCCTTCCAGACCCTGGCCAGGGCGCGGTCGCTGTAGGTCTCCAGGAGCGCATCAGAGCCGGAGTTGTAGTGGCTGTCCAGCCACTCGTAGATGACCTTGACGTCGGTGAGGGCCAGGTTGAGGCCCTTGGCGCCGGTGGGCGGGACGGTGTGTGCGGCGTCGCCGGCCAGGAACAGGTTGCCGTGGCGCATGGGCGTGTGGACGAAGCTGCGGAAAGGCAGCACCATCTTTTCCAGGACCGGGCCTTCCTTGAGCTCGAAGCCGTTGCCGTTGACGCGGCGGCGGAACTCTGCCCAGATCCGTTCGTCATCCCACTCCGCCACGTTTTCCTTGGGGTCGCACTGGAAGTACATCCGCTGCACGGTTTCGGTGCGCTGGCTGATCAGGGCGAAGCCGTTTGCCGAGTTGGCGTAGATCAGTTCATCGGCACTGCGCGGTGCCTCGGCCAGGATGCCGAACCACGCGAAGGGATATTCGTGGAAGTACCACTTGCGGTGCGCCTCCGGGATCTGGAACCGGCAGTGGCTGCGGGAGCCGTCGGCGCCCACCAGGAAGTCGGCCTGGATTTCGAACTCGACGCCGTCCTCGTCAGTGAACCAGACCTTCGGGCTGCCCTCCAGGTCGTGCACGGAGGTGTCCGTGACGCTGTAGCGGACATCCCCGCCGTCGGCCTTCCGGCGGGCGGCGAGGTCCAGGAAGACGTCCGTCTGCGGGTAGAGCCACACCGACTCCCCCACCAGGTCCTTGAAGTCCACGCGGTGGCTTTCACCGTTGAACCGCAGTTCGATGCCGTCGTGCCGGTCTCCGTCGCGGAGCACCCGGTCCGAGACCCCGCTGTCCACCAGCAGGTTCACCGTCCCGTGCTCGAGGATGCCGGCCCGGACGGTTTCGGAGATCTCCTTGTGGCTCCGGACCTCGATGACGGTCGAATCGATGCCGGCCGTGGCCAGGAGGTGGGACAGCATCAGCCCGGCGGGGCCGCCGCCCATGATGGCCACCTGGGTGGAAATGGTTTTGCGTGCCATGGTTCTTCTCGCTTCGTTGCGGGCCCCAAGGGGCGGGAATGGGTCTGGCATCAAGTGTGCGGCGGGTGAGGTGAGCGGCGTTACACCGATTCCGTTGAACGGATCAGGGGTCGGCGAGCTGCCGGGCGATGCCCCGGGCAGCGGTCTGCAGCGCGGGCACCAGCGCCTGCAGGCGCAGTTCGCGCAGGGGAACCACGACGCCGAGCGCGGCCACGGCGCGCTTCCTGCGGTCCAGGACGGGGACGGCGATGCCCCAGGTGTCCGGATCCACCACGCCTTTGAGCTGCGCATAGCCTTGGTGCGCGGCTTCACCCAGCAGCGCACGGACCGCCTCCGGGGTGACCTTGCCGGCAGGATCGGCGAACTGGTCGAGGTAGTCGTTCTGCAGCGCCCTGTCCTGGTGCGCCATGAGTGCCAGCCCCGCGGAGGAGACATGGATGGGCATCCGGCCCGCCACCTGTGCCCGGTTGGCCACCGATCCCCGCCGCGACAACCGCTCAACGAAGAGCGCCTCCCATCCATCCAGCACGGCCAGGTTCACGTTCTGGTTCAGGACATGCTGGATATCCTCCATGAATGGCATGGCAGCCTGCCGCAGGGCGAGGGTGGGGGATGTGCGGTTCACGAGTTCCCAGAGCCTCAGCCCGGGACGCACCATGCCGCCCGGCGACGCCTCCAGCAGCCCGTGGGCGGCGAGCTGGCCTACCAGCCGGTGCGTGGTGGTGAGGGGCAGCCCGGCCCGCTGGGCCAGTTCGCTGAGCTGCAGGCCGGTGCTGTCCTGGGGAAAGGCGGAGATCAGCCGGACGATACGGTCCACCACCGAGTCGCCGGATGGGGAATTCGCCACCGCCGCACTCCCTTCGGTCAGCGCACCTTCCATTCAACGGGAAGTCCAGCGTACCGCGGCGCCGATGGTGCGCGGGTGCCCCAAGGCGGTCAGGCCGCCGTCGTCCGTTGCTTCAGGCGGCGCCATGCACCCGGCGCCAGCACCACGGCGATGCCGACGGCGGCACCTATGACCGTCTCGATGATCCGGTCGCGGAGCAGCGCGGAAGGGGACGCCGGAACCACCAGGAGCGTGGATACCAACGCGAGGGGGGTGACGAAGACCTGCGCCAGGAGGTACTGACGAATGATGAACATTTCCGCCCCGAACTGGCACAGCGCCATGACCAGCACCGTCTGCCACGGCTGCATGCCCACCAGCAGGACCGCCGCCAGGACCAGCAGGCCCAGGACTGTGCCGATGATCCTCTGGATGCCGCGGCGCACCCGGTGCCGCGTACTGTGGCCGACGAGCGGGACCACCGCAGCCACCATTGCCCAGTAGTTGTGGCCGAAGCCAAGGGCCTGGCCTGCCCAGGTGGCCAGGGAACCGGCGAGTCCGGCGGCCACCAGGTAACCGAAGCCTTCGAGCCACGCCGCCCGCTTCTCCGCGGCGGTCCGGCGGATGCGCGGAGGCCTGGTCCAGGGCGTCCTGTGGCTGGGCAGGACCCGGGACGAAAATCCCACCAGAAGGCAGAAGGCAGTGGTGAGGACGGAAACCAGCATGCCCTGCCACAGCGGGGGCTGGTTGGGGATTGACGCGATGGCCGCGAACGCAAAGATGTGGAACAGCGAACCGGCAGGACGCAGGCGCAGCCAGGATATGGCCACCGAGCAGCCGCCGGCCACGAGGGTGGTGGCCAGGACCAGCAGCCAGGTGTCCGTGCCCGTGTCCAGGCCCCAGGCCGGGCCTGTCCGTGCCGCGAGCGCCGCCAGGAGGATGACGAGCAGCATCAGCAGGCCGGCCCGCAGCTGCAGCACGAAGCGCACGCCGTGCGGTTCGCCCCTGCCGTAGATCCCGGTGAACGCGCCAAACGAGGCGAAGATGGCCAGGTCCAGCCGTCCCAGCAACAGCAAAGTGATCAGCGGGACGAACACCCCTACAGCACACCGCAAGGCAGGATGATGGTCCTTGTTGCCGGGGGCAATACTGAACATCTCGGCAATCATTTTCAAGGGGAAACAGCGCCTTCCTGCAGGGTGGGTTCTGATGGGCGGCCGCGCTGACGTTCCTGCTAGATCCTACGGCGCCACGCCCGGGAGCCTGCAGCCGCGTTCCCATGAATGGAATCGGGAGGCAACGCGGCGGAAACAGCGCGGCATGATGCTTGGACCATGACGCGCGCTAAACCCAACACCCCGGCAGCTGAACTGCGCTGCGAAGTCTGCGGCCTGATGCCCGAACCTCCCAGGACCCGCCAGACCCTGGCCAACGTCGCCGCGATGCTGCCGATCGAGCTGCTGGTCCACGGACTGGTGGTGGAGGCGCACCTTCCCTATGCGGCCAAGGTCCTGGTCCTGACGCTCACGGCGACGGTCCTGGCCATCTGGGTGGCGGAACCGTCCGCCGCCCGCCTGCTGCGCGACTGGCTCCATGCGCCGGCCCTCCGGCACCGCCGGCGGCTGGATGCGGCCCCGGCGCTGTGGCGGGCGCGCACCGTGCTCCGGGACCAGCCAGGCGCCCTGCAGCGGCTGACCCGGTCACTTGCCCGGCTGGACACCAACATCCTGGGCATCCATGTCCACCCGGTGACCGGCGGCGTGCTGGACGAGTTTGTGCTCTCCGCCCCGGCCGGCGTCGGTGAGCGGGAGCTCCTCGCGGCCTTGCGCGACGGCGGCGGTACCGGGGCGCACGTCTGGCCCACCACAGCCCTCGCCATGGCTGACGGGCAGACGAAGGCACTGAGCCTTGCGGCGCGGATCGCCGATGCACCGGATGAGCTGCCACTGGCAGTGGCGGAGCTGCTGAATGCGCAGATCCTGGGAGCCGGGGAACTTGCCGCGGAAAGGCGCGACGACGGCACGCGGCTAAAGATTCCCACCGCATGGCACGGCCCCCTCACCTTTTCCCGGGCCGGTGAACCGTTCACTCCGGCCGAGTCGGCCCGGGCGCACCGGCTGGCCGAGCTTGCCGAGATCCTGTCTTACCGGCAGGCCGGGTCCCCAGCAGGGCGTTGAGGCCCCAGCCCAGCACTGTGGTCAGGATGATGGCACCGGCCATGGACGCGAGCTGGACCGGCGCGGACAGGATCCCGAGGCTGACGATCAGCGTGGTGGCACCGGCAGGCGGGTGCGGCAACCCGAGCAAGGTCAGGACCAGGGTGGTCAGGCCCACGGAGAGCGCGCCGCTGAGGAGGTGCAGCGGAGTCAGGCCGCCGACGGGTGCCGAGGGCTGGTCCTGCAAGCCGAAGGCATACAGGCAGAGTGCGCCGGCGGCCAGACCGACGCCGTGGCCCACCAGGGTGTTGAGCGGCCGGGACGCCTTCTGCTCCGGCGACTCGAAGAACAGCATGACGGTAGGGCCAAGGCTGGGAAACAGCCAGGGAAGGTGCGAAAGGAGTCCGGCGAGTCCCGTCGCCGCAAGCACTACGATGCCGAGGACGGCAGCATAGAGACCAGCACCCAACTTGCCCCAGCGTTCCTTTGCACGGTCCAGAAGCGGCGGTTTCATGGCGGTTTCCTCCCTGCAGTGGGCGAGCCGGTCCCAAGGTTTTTCGGGACCACTGTCACCGGCTACGTACCCCTGCGCTGCAGTCACAATCCGTTTCTTCGCGTAGCTGCCCCTTACTTGGACGCGAACCCTTGACAGTGGCACAGCTCACTTCTACCTTTGATTTTGGGATCCCAAATTGGGATCCCAAAAATTCAGGCCCCGCCTGTTGCTCCGGACAACCACGGCCAGGCTTCCAACGTTGCGCAGGACCGTACGCCCTCGCATTCCATATCGCTTGCCAATCGCCACCTCCCCATCCGTAAACTTCCCCGTGAAGGAGAAGCTGTGTCCATCCCAAACACTGAAACAACGGCCACGCCCGACGAAGCAACTGCTGGAACACCCGGAAAGGACGGCGCGCAACGGCGCAGCGCCGTCCGCTGGCGCTTGTTCCTGCTGCTCCTGGTCCTCGTGTCCGTCAACTACATCGACCGGGGATCCATCTCCGTCGCCCTGCCCATTATCCAGAAGGAATTCGACCTCGCCCCCGAGCTCGTCGGCCTCCTGCTGTCCGCCTTCTTCTGGACCTATGCCTTGATGCAGGTTCCCGTGGGCTGGCTGATCGACAAGTTCGGTCCCCGCAAAGTGATGACCGCTTCCTGCATCGGCTGGGGCGCTGCCACCGCGGCGTCCGGCATGGCCGGCGGCTTCCTGAGCATGTTCATCGCCCGGCTCGGCATCGGCGTGACGGAAGCCGGCGTCATGCCCGCCGGCGGCAAGCTCAACGCCATCTGGATGCACAAGTCCGAGCGCGGCCGCGGCGCCACCATCCTGGACGCCGGCGCACCGCTTGGGGCCGGGCTCGGCGGCATCATCATCGCCGGGCTCATCGCCACCACCGGCAGCTGGCGCTGGTCCTTCGTGATCGCCGGCGCCGCCACCGTCCTCATGGGCATCGCCGTCTGGTGGTACGTCCGGGACAATCCGCGCGGGCACCGCGGCGTCAACGACGCCGAAGCCTCCTACATCGAGGCCTCCCACGCCGCCGAAGACGCCGAGGCGGCCCTGGACGGCAGCCGGGGCAAGCGCGGCCTGCTCCCCTACCTCAAGTTCCGCTCCTTCTGGGCCATGTGCCTGGGCTGGCTCGGCTTCAACGGTGTCTTCTACGGCCTCCTGACCTGGGGGCCGCTGTACCTGGCCCAAGCCAAGGGCTTCGACCTGAAGACCATCGGCTGGTCCACCCTGGTGATCTTCGGCGCCGGATTCGTCGGCGAAATCATCGGCGGCACCATCGCCGACAGGTGGCGCGCCTCCGGTGCCTCGGCCAACCTGGTCATGCGGACCCTCCTCGGCATCTCCAGCGCCGTCGTGGTAGGCGGACTGGTGGGCGTGACAGTGGTGCCCGACGCCACCACCGCCGTCGTCCTGCTCTCCCTGGTCCTGTTCTTCCTGCGCTGGGTAGGCCTGTTCTGGAGCATTCCGTCCATCCTCGGCGGCCGCACCAACGCAGGCGTCCTGGGCGGCGCCATGAACCTCAGCGGCAACATCTCCGGCTTCGTGACCCCCATCGTCGTCGGCCTGATCGTGGGCGCCACGGGCTCCTACACCTGGGCCCTGCTGTACTTCGTGGGCTCCGCCGTCATCATGGGCGCATCGGTCCTGGCCCTCAACTACAACAAGCGGCTTCCTGTCTAAGCTAGCCATCGCAGGCAACCCGCAAAACAAACGCCCCCGCAGCCGGGAGCAGTGCACTACAAAAATCCGAATGGAGCATCATGCTGACCGCAGAAGAGACCCAGGACAAGGACCGCCCCCTCCGCGAGACCGTCCGGGACACCCTCCGCACCCGGATTTTCGAAGGACACTACGCTCCCGGCACGCGGCTGGTGGAACGGGACCTTGCCGCCGAGTTCTCCGTATCCCGGCTGCCGGTCCGCGAGGCGCTGCGCATGCTCCGACAGGAAGGCCTGATCAGTGACCGCGGCGCACGGGGGGCGGAAGTCAGCAGCCTCAGCGCCAAGGACGTGGAGGACCTCTTCGACGTCCGGCAGTCACTGGAAGTCCTGGCCTGCCGGCTCGCGGCAAAGCGTGCCACCGGGGATGACCTCAGCTACCTCAAGCGGCTGCTGGACGACGCTGAAAACTTCCTGGCCAAGGGCGCGGTCATGGAGGCGCACCGCTCCAACAGCGAATTCCACGACGCCATCACCGGCATCGCCGACAACAACTTCCTCAAATCCGCCCTGGAACCGCTGCAGGGGCGCATGCACTGGCTGTTCCGCCACGTCAGCGACCTGCCCGAACTCATCAGCGAACACCGCGAACTCTACGCGGCCATAGCCAGCGGCGACCCGGACCGGGCCGCCGCCCAGTCCGCATCCCACATCGGGAAGTACCGGGAGCAGTTCCCCGAGGACTTCCAAAAAACCGAACCAGAATTGCACCGGAAGAAAAAATGAAACTGCTGGTCATCAACCCCAACATCAGCGACGATGTCACCGCCCTGATCGAAGCCGAGGCGCTCCGGTCCGCAGCCCCCGGCACGGACCTCGTGCTCCGGACAGCCGCCCACGGCGTCGAGTACATCGAAACCCGCTTCGAGTCCCTCATCGCCGCGGGGGCGGTGGCCGAGATCATCGCCGAACACACCCGCCCCGGAGCGGATCCGGTGGACGCGATCGTGGTGGCTGCCTTCGGCGATCCCGGCATGCCGGCCCTGAAGGAGCTGGCAGAGGTGCCCGTCATCGGCATCACCGAGGCCGCACTGTGCGCAGCGGCTCTTCAGGGACACCGCTTTTCCATCATCGCCATCTCCGACCGGATCAGACCCTGGTACCGCGAATGCGTGGAGCGGTTCGGCCTGGCCGGCCGGCTCGCCTCCATCCGCTCCATCAACGAGTCCCTCAACGGCATCGGCGCCGTCCAGCAGGACTTCAAGGAGACCCTCCTGGCACTGAGCCTGCAGGCCGTCGCGCAGGACGGTGCCGACGTCGTCATCTCGCCGGACTGGCCCGGGACCTGCGCGGCCGGATCCCGGTGCCCGTGGTGGACGGAATCTCCGCGGGCATCCGCATGGCGGAGGCAGTGGCAGGGCTGCAGTCAGGCGCCCACCGCGCCGGGGCCTTCGCCCCTCCCCCGACCAAGGACCGCAAGGGCCTGTCCGGGAACCTGGACGCAGCCTTGTCCGCCCGCCAGGCGAACGCCGGCGCGTCCCAGCCCGCCTAACCAGACTTTAGACACCCAAGGAGGACACCGATGTCCAGCCACCCAGACCTTGTCATTGCCAACGCCACCGTCGTCAACGGCACCGGCCGCCAGACAGCCCACATCCTGGTGCAGGACGGGCGCATCGCCGCCCTCGTCGATGCCGCCCAACCGGTCCCCGCGGCGATCCGCACCATCGACGCCACCGGAAAGCTCGTCATTCCCGGCGGAGTGGACGGACACTGCCATGTGGCCCAGGTGACCGGCCGCTTCCGCACTCTCGACGACTACCGCACCACGTCCACCGCCGCGTTGTGGGGCGGCACCACCACCATCATCGACTTCGGCATTCCCCGCGATGCCCGGGAAACCCCCCTGGCCGCCGTCCTGCACAAGAAGGAACTGGCCACCCAGGCCCGCTGCGACGTCGCCCTCCACGGGGCCGTGATCAGCTGGGATGAAACCGTTCCTTGGCAGCTTGAACAGCTCGCCGCCGAGGGCGTGCGCTCCGTGAAGATGTACACCACCAACCGCGGCACCACCATGGCCGACGGCGACACCATCCTGAAGGTCATGCGCGAAATGGCGCGGCTGGACGGCCTGACCTACATCCACGCCGAGCACGACCCCATCATCGCCGACTGCACCGAACAGCATGCCCAGGATGGCCGGATCGGCATCGAGCACCTGCACCGGACCCGGCCCGAGCTGGCCGAGGAAATCTCCGTCAAGGAAACGCTGGCCCTGGCCGAGTACACCGGCGCGCCCGTCTACTTCGTCCACCAGTCGACGCCCGGTGCGGTGGACCTGGTATCGCAGGCACGGGACCGCGGCCTGGAAGCCTTCTCCGAAACCTGCCCGCACTACGTCACTCTGGACGACTCCGTCTATTCCTCGGCCTTCCCGGAATGGTTCGCCTGCTGCCCGCCCATGCGCAACCCGGAAACCGTTGCCGCGCTCAAGGAACGCCTGGCTGCCGGGGCCATCCACACCATCTCCTCGGACCACTCCTGCTACGACCTGTCCCAGAAGCGCGAACGCACCGACGACGTGCGGTTCATGCCCCACGGCCTGCCCGGCGTGGAAACCCGGATGCCTGTCACCTTCACGGCCATGACCTCTGCCGGCGCCACGGTGGAACAGTTCGTCAGCGCCTTCGCCGCCGAACCAGCCCGGATCAACGCCCTGCCCGGGAAGGGGCGCATCGCCGAAGGGTTCGACGCCGACCTGGTGGTCTTCGACCCCGCCGAGGAACGCACCGTGGACGGCGAGTCCCTGCACATGGGAACGGACTTCTCGCCATTCGACGGGAAGGCACTCACCGGCTGGCCCGCCGTCGTAGTTTCGAACGGGCGGGTGGTCCTGGACGCCGACGGCTTCCACGACCCCGGCGCCGTGGGCCGGTTCGTCACCCGCAACGGCTTCCGGCAGCACCAGTCCGCCGCCTCCGAAGCCGCCCACCTGCCCGCCGCCATCTCCTAGGAGCACCCATGCCTGCAACCAGCCGCCCCGCCCGGATCGGCATGATCGAGCCGTCCTCCAACACCTGCCTGGAACCACAGACCTACCGCATCCTTGGCAGCCGCACCGACGTCACCGTCCACTTCACCCGGATCCCCGTCACCCGTATCGCCTTGGATGACTCCTCCGACCGGCAGTTCGACCCTGCCATCATGCGGGAAGCGGCAAAGCTGCTGGCGACGGCGGACGTGGACGTGATTGCCTGGAACGGCACCTCCGGCTCCTGGCTCGGTCCCGCGCACGACCACGAACTGGCCGCGGAAATCACCGGCGCCACCGGCATCCCGGCCACCACTTCCACCCTCGCCTACCTTGAGGCGTTCCGGACGTTCGGCACGGAACGGATCGGCCTCTTCACGCCGTACACGGAGGATGTAAACCGCCAGGTCATCGCGTCCTACGAGCGCGAGGGCATCAAGACCGTGGACCACCGGGCACTGGGCCTGAGCGACAACGAATCCTTCGCGCGCGTCACCGACGACGAGATGCGTCCCGGCTCGTTGGAGCTCGCGGCCGCCGCCCCCGACGCCCTGGTGTACCTCTGCACCAACCTGTACGGCGCCAACATCACCGCCGAGATCGAAGAACGGACAGGGGTCCCGGTACTGGACTCGGTGGCGGTCACCCTCTGGCACGCCCTGAAAGTTGCGGGCGCGCCGCTGCTGGAACCGCGCTGGGGCCGGCTCCTGGGCTGAGGCGCTGCCCTGCGGCGCGGCGCCCTTACATCCGCAGCGTGAGGGCGCCGGGCTCGATGGTCATCCGGACGTGCTTGTTCTCCCCCTCATGGTCACCGTCCAGCTGGTAGTCATCCTTGTGCTCCAGGCTGATCTCCACCGCCTTGCCCTGGAAGTACTCAACAGCGGTGTCCTTGGTCTTCCCCTTGCCGATAATGCCCGCCAGCACTGACAGCCAGCCGAGCTTGCCGTGGTGGGGTGCCAGGACGGCGATGTCCAGCAGCCCGTCGTCGATCTTGGCGTCGGGGAAAATCTCGAGGCCGCCCTGGACCTTGCCGCAGTTGCCGACCATCACGCTGCGGACGCCCCGGTGGACCACCCTCTTGCCGTCGATTTCCACGGTGGCCTTGACCGGTTTCCCGGGCAGGTTCCGGATCCCGGCGTCCACGTAGGCCAGCCAGCCGACCTTGTGCTTCAGGTCCTGGTTGGTGTCCGCCATGATGGTGGCGTCGTAGCCCATTCCCGCCATCACCAGGAATACCTGGTCCTTGTCCGGGTCGCTGCGGCGGGCGCGGACCACGTCGATCTTCCGTTCGGTGCCCACGAGGGCTCCGGACAGGGCGCCGTCATAGTCGGTCACGTCGATGCCCAGGTTGCGGGCCAGCAGGTTCCCCGTGCCCAGCGGCAGCAGGCCCATCGGGACATCCCCGCCGGCGAGGACCTCGGCGACGCAGCGGACCGTGCCGTCGCCGCCGGCCGCAATGATGAGATCCGCGCCCTGGGCCAGGGCTTCCTTGGCCTGCCCCACTCCGGGGTCGTCCTCAGTGGTCTCGAACCAGAGGGTTTCCCCCCAGCCGTTTTCCTCGCAGTGCTTTGCCAGGAGTTCCCGCACGTCGATGTCCACCGTCTTTGCAGGGTTGATGACGATTGCGGCACGTTTGGTGGTGGAGCGGGTGTCAGTCATGGCATCCTCTGGTGGCGAAATGGAAAGCAAGCTTCTGAAAGAAGGGTAACCCGCGCCGGGGGCGGTTCCGCGCCTAGAGGGCCTTGACGGCCCCCAGCACCTGGGCCAGCGAGTCCTTGGCATCCCCGAACAGCAGCGAGGTCTGCGGTTCGTACAGCAGGTCGTTCTCGATCCCGGCGAAGCCCGGACGCATCGAGCGCTTGAGGAACACCACCTGCCGCGCCTGCGCCACCTCAAGGATCGGCATGCCGTAGATCGGCGAGCCGGAGGAGGTCTTGGCGGCGGGGTTCACCACATCATTGGCCCCCACCACCAGGGCCACGTCCGTCGTCTTGAACTCCGGGTTGATGTCACCCATTTCCTTGAGCGACTCGTAGGGGACGTTGGCCTCGGCAAGGAGCACGTTCATGTGCCCCGGCATGCGGCCGGCTACCGGGTGGATGGCGAAATCCACGTCGACGCCCCGGGCCTGGAGGGCCTGCGCCAATTCAGCGGCCGTGTGCTGCCCCTGGGCGACGGCCAGTCCGTAGCCGGGCACGATGATCACCCGCTGGGCGTACCCGAGCAAAACCGCCACATCCTCCGGCGAGGACGAACGGACCGGACGCTCGCTCACGGCGGTGGAGCCCGCCGTCGAACCTCCCCGGAAGGCACCGAACAGGATGCCCGCCACGCTCCGGCCCATCGCGGCAGCCATGGCCCTGGTGAGGATGGTACCGGACGCACCCACCAGGGTGCCTGCGACCACGAGCAGCACGTTGCCCAGCACCACGCCGGACGCCGCAACGGCCAGGCCCGTGAAAGCGTTCAGCAGCGAGATCACGATCGGCACGTCGGCCCCGCCCACCGGCAGCACCAGCAGGGCACCGGCCACCAGGCCCAGGAGCAGCAGCAGGCCCGCGAGCGCCGGTGAACCCGCCTCGACCACGAAGACCGCGCACACCACCGCGGCAAGCAGCACCACCGCCATCACCACCGGAAGCCCGGGGAACACCACCGGGCGGGTGGTCATCAGCTCCTGCAGCTTGGCGAACGTCACCGCGGAACCGGCGAAGGACACCGCGCCCACGAGCAGCGTGAACACGATGGCGAGCCGGACCCAGGGACTGTCCGTGTGGCCCAGTTCCAGCAGTGCCACCAGCGCCGCGGCACCGCCGCCCACCCCGTTGAACAGTGCCACCAGCTGCGGCATCTGCGTCATCTTCACGCGCCGGGCCACGGGTGCGGCAACCGCGCTGCCCGCGGTGATCGCGCCCAGGATCAGTGGAATGTTCCCCATGCGGACGGACATGAAGACGGTGACGACGGCGATGAGGGCACCGAGGGCACCCACCAGGTTTCCGCGCCGGGCAGTCCGCGGGGAGCTCAGCCCTCGCAGCGCCAGGATGAAGCAGACTGCCGCGGCGAGGTACAGGAGGGAGGTCCAGGCGGGGTCGAGGACGCTCATTTGCCGTCCGCCTTCTGCGCTGCCCCGGTCCGGGCGACGTCCTTCCTGGCATGGAACATGTGCAGCATCCGGTCCGTCACCACGAAGCCGCCCACCAGGTTGGCGGTGGCAAGGACGACGGCGAGCAGCGCCACAGCCAGGACCAGCGGCTCCGTTGCCTGGCCGGCCACGATGATGGCGCCCACCAGGATGATGCCGTGGATGGCGTTGGCGCCGGACATCAGGGGCGTGTGCAGGGTGCTGGACACCTTGGACACCACCTCGAAGCCGACGAACACCGCCAGCACAGTGACCGTCAGCAGGGCCATGCCGTCCATCAGAGCGCTCCTTCCCGCGCCGTGGCCGCTGCCCGTTCCGCCAGGAGCGCGGCCGTGGGCTGATGCCGGACCGTTCCATCGTGCGTCAGGCAGGCGCCGGCCACCACCTCGTCGTTGAAGTCGAGCGCGGGCGCGCCGTCGCGGACCAGCAGTGCCAGCAGGTTCGCCACGTTCTTGGCGTAGAGGCGGGAGGCGTCCGACGCCATCGCCGAGGCCGGGTCCTTCAGGCCCACCAGCGTCACTACCCCGGTGCCGTCCGCGGTGGGGATGGGGATGTCCTGGCCGGGCACCGACCCCTCCACGTTGCCGCCGGACTCGGCGGCGAGGTCGACGACGACGGATCCCGTGCGCATGCCCTGCACCATCTCCCGGGTCACCAGGAGGGGCGCGGGACGGCCGGGGACCGCCGCCGTCGTAATCAAAACGTCCGCCTGGGCCACATGCGGGGCCAGCAGTTGCCGCTGCCGCGTGCCGGCGTCGGAGCTCAGCTGCCGGGCGTAGCCGCCGGCGGCCTCCGCCGTCTCAAGGTCGAGCCGGATGAAGGTGCCGCCCATCGAGGCCACCTCGTCTGCCGAGGCGGGCCGGATGTCGTTGGCAAAAACCCGCGCCCCCAGCCGCTTCGCAGTGCCGATGGCCTGAAGCCCCGCGACGCCGGCCCCAAGGACCAGCACCCGGGCGGGCGGGACGGTGCCCGCGGCCGTCATGTACAACGGGAAGAACCGGGGCAGGCGGATGGCCGCCTCAAGGACGCAGCGGTAGCCGGCAACGAGCGCCTGGGAGCTGAGGGCATCCATGGACTGCGCCCGCGAGATGCGCGGCACCAGCTCCAGCGCGAAGGAGCTCACGCCGGCGTCCGCGAGCGCCTGCACGGTGGGCAGCTCGGACGACGGCGACGCCAGGCCAACCGTCACGGCTCCCCGTGGCAGGGCGGCGGCTGTGTGCGGGTCCAGGGGCCGGACGTGGGCGAAAACGTTGAGGGAGCCGGGGTCCAGCAGGGGGACGATGGCCGCGCCGGCCTGCCGGTAGTCCTGGTCCGGGTGCCCGGCAGCCTCCCCGGCGCCGGCCTCCACCAGGACCTCCAGGCCCATGCCGGCCAGCTGCTTCACAGTGTCCGGGGTGGCCGCAACGCGCCGTTCGCCCTCCCGCCGTTCCCGCGGAATGCCCAATTTCACCCGCCGACTCCCCTTCCTGACGAGCGCGGCGGCGGCTCTGCTGCACGCGCTGGCTTGAGTCTAGATCCCCGCGGACTGCTGCGGGAGTGGGGCGGCAGGCTTGGTGGCAAACAGTTATCCGGCGGCGTGTACCGGGCCGCCGTAATCGAGGGCGATGCGCCGCGCCGTTTCCAGGAGCGCGGGAAGGACCGAGGCTTCGATGTCCTGGGCGGCGGCGCGGTGGGTCTGCAGCGAAACGTTGGCCGCTGCTACCACCTCATTCCCCCGGCGGACCGGGACGGCGACGCCGCGCAGGCCTTCCTCGAGTTCCTGGGAAACCATGGACCAGCCCCGTGTCCGGGCCGCTTCCACTTCGGCCCTCAGGTCCTCGGTGCTGCCGATGGAGTGGTCAGTGAAGCGGCGTAGCTGCACCGTACTTAGATACTCCTCGAACCGGGCCGTGGGCAGCCCGGCAAGGAGCACCCGGCCCATGGACGTGGCCCAGGCGGGGAACCGGGTGCCCACGGTGATCGAAACGCTCAGCAGCCGCGGCGACGGCACGCAGGCGACGTAGACCACGTCGCCGCCGTCGAGGATGCACAGGGCGGTGGTTTCGTTCAGGTCCTCGGCCAGTTGCTTGAGGTGCGGCTCCGCCACTCCGGGCAGGGTGAGGCCGGCCAGGTAGGCGCGGCCGACGTCCAGCGACCGGGCCGTCAGTTCAAAGGCCTGGCCTTCGGCGCGGAGGTAGCCAAGGTCGGCCAGGGTCAGCAGGAACCGGCGCGCCGAAGCCCGGGTCATCCCGGCCCTGGCGGCCACCTGCGACACGGTAAGCCGCGGCTGGTCGGCGGTGAAGGCGAGCAGCACATCGAAGGCCTTCTCCACCGACTTCACGAAGTAGGCTGCCTGCTCCTCCATGGACGTTGCCGTTTCCTCTCCCGACGGGTCGGGGCACCCGTACGGATCCGCCGGGCGCGCCTGTCCGATCATATCGGCGAAGCTGCTGAGCCGGCGCGGGTTACGAGCGCCGTCAGGAGGCTGCGCGCAACTGCCCCAGCGTCTGCTGCAGCAGCACGGTCGCCTGTCCGTCAAGCCCCAGGAGGGGCACCATGGCCACGGCCTGCTCGCGGAGGTGGTCCCACCCGTCCACGAAGCGGATGCCCAGCTCACAGGCCCGGGCAATACTCGCGGTGGTGTGTCCGGCGTACACGAAGTCATACAACAAGGCATCAGGAGCAAGCGGCTTCCCGCCCCAGGCCGGCGCATCGGCGGCGTCTTTGCCGATGGGCGTTGCGTTGACCACCAATGAGACACCGGCGGCCAGGTCCTGCGCCTGCAGCCAGGTGACGATCCGGGCGTCGACGCCGAGGCCGCCGGCGAGATCGAGCAGCTCCTGCGCGGCCCGGGGATCGCGGTCGGTAATGGAAACCGTCCCGACGTTTCCGCTGATCGCCACCAGGACTGCCCTGGCCGCTCCACCGGCCCCAAGCAGCAGGGCGTGACGCTGGAACTGCCCGCCGAGCAGCACGCTCACCGCCGTGATGTCCGTGTTATGCCCGACGAGCTCCTTTCCCTGCCGGACCAGCAGGTTGCACGCGCCGCTTCGCCGGACGGGATCTGTTGCTTCGTCCGCCGTTTCCGCCGCCCAGTGCTTGTGCGGCATGGTGACATTGGCCGCGACGATGCCAGGTTCCAGGAGCCGGCGGCGGATCGCTGCCAGGTCGCCGTCGGGTGCCACATCCCATGCCTCGTAGGCCCAGCCGTTGCGGAGTTTTTGCAGCACGGGGTTCCACAGGCCCGGGGACATCGCCTTCGAGGCGGCTGAGCCGATCAGGACCAGGCGGGAGGCTTCTGCGCAGGGTTCCATGGTGCACCTTTCGCGGACGGCATTGTGATTGGGGTCACCGGCTAGTATCCTCTTTTCAGGCGCATCTCGCACACCTGTTCGCATTGCGTACAAAGTAGGAAAAAATTCCCACCTTCAGCGTGGAAGGAACCCCCATGACCGATATCGCAGCAGGAGCCCAGGCCCAGTCCACGCCGGAGGCGCAGCGCCGGCTCAGGCGCGCCAAAAAGGCGGCGCTGGCCGCCTTCCTCGGCGGCGCCCTGGAATACTACGACTTCTTCATCTACGCCACCGCCGCCTCACTCGTCTTCTCGAAGATCTTCTTCCCGGCCGGCGACGCAACCGTGGCGCTGATCGCGTCCTTCGCCACCTTCGGCGTCGCCTACGTGGCCCGCCCGTTCGGCGCGGTGGTGTTCGGCCACCTTGGCGACAAGATCGGCCGCAAGAACACGCTGGTGCTCACCCTCGTCCTGATGGGCAGTGCCACGTTCCTGATTGGCGCCCTCCCCGATTTCAACGCCGCCGGCTACTGGGCCCCTGCCCTGCTGGTGCTGCTGCGCCTCATGCAGGGCCTGTCCGCCGGGGCGGAGACAGCCGGCGCCTCGGCCATGTCCACCGAGGAAGCGCCGGAAGGCCGCCGCGGCTTCTTCGCCAGCTTCGCCATGAGCGGCATCTCCGCAGGCATCGTGCTGGCGTCCCTGGCGTTCCTGCCCGTGGCTGCCATGAGCGAGGCCGACCGGATCGCCTGGGGCTGGCGCATCCCGTTCTGGCTCTCCATCATCGTGCTCATCGTCGCGTACCTGGTGCGCCGCTCGCTGGAGGAGCCGGAAGTCTTCGAGGAAAAGCACGACCACGGCGAACTGGTGAAGCTGCCGTTCGCCAAGATGTTCCAGACCCACCCGGCACAGTTCTTCCAGGTGGCCCTGATGTCCTTCGAGACAGTCACCAACACGTTCATGCAGTCCTTCGGCCTGGCCTACGCCGTATCCGTGGGCGTTCCCGCCTCCACCATGCTCTGGGTCAGCATCCTGGGCAACGTCCTGGCCATCGCAAGCCAGCCGCTCGCGGCCCGGCTGTCCGATACCTTCGGCCGCCGTCCCATCTTCATCGGCGGCGTCCTGGGTTCCGGAGCCATGATCTTCGTGTATTTCTCGGTCATCTCGACGGGAAACATCCCGATGATCTTCCTCACCAGCACCCTGATCACCGCCGGAACCTACGCGATGTCCAACGCGATCTACCCGGCATGGTTCGCCGAACTTTTCAACGTCAAGGTGCGCTACTCCGGCATGGCGATCGGGCTCCAGATCGGCATCCTCTGCGCCGGCTTCACCCCGCTGCTTGGCACCGCGCTGGTCGGCGCCGAAAAGGCCAACTGGGGTCCGGCCGCATGGATTGTCGCCGGATCATCGGTCCTGGCGGTGGCCGGTGCGCTGTGGGCACGCGAAACCGCCAAGACGCCGCTGCGCCAGCTGGGCAACCCCGTGCGGTAGCAGCGCCAGGGCGGGAAGGACATACAGGAAGGAACGACGGCGGGAAGCACCCGCCGTCGTTCCTTTGTGTCTTACCCCGGGCCTAGACGTACGGGGCTGCGCGCTGAATCTTCGACTCACTGCGCAGGGACTGTCCCTGCGCAGCGAAAGCCGGGTTGGCTGCGCAGCGGGGACGCCTAGCCGCGGGCGGTAAGGTCCGCCGAGATGAGGGCCGCCGTCGCTTTGATCTCCTGCGCCACGGATGCCAGGTAGTCGTCCGGGTCCGGCTTGGCCTCCACGGACTGCGCCTGCAGGGATACATTCACGGCCGCCACCACCCTGGACCCGTCGTACACCGGGGCGGCAACGGACATCAGCCCCAGTTCCAGCTCCTGGTTCAGCACGCACCACCCCTGTGCCCGCACGGTGTCCAGCACGGCCAGCAGCTCCGGCACTGTTCCCAGGGCACGGGGGGTGAGCGGCTTAATCTCCGCCGCGGCCAGGTACGCCTTGAGGTCGGCAGGCGGGAGCGCTGCGAGCAGCACGCGACCCATGGACGTGGCATAGGCAGGGAAGCGGGTGCCCACCGTGATGCCGATGGTCATGATCCGGCGTGTGGTCACCCGGGCGATGTAGGCGATGTCGGTGCCGTCCAGGACGGCCGCGGACGTGGACTCCCCCAGCTTGAGGGACAGTTCCTCCAGGTGCGGCTGCGCGAGCTGCGGCAGCGACAGCCCGGAGAGGTACGCATACCCCAGCTGGAGGACCTTCGCGGTCAGGGCGAAGGTCTTGCCGTCCGTGCGTACGTAGCCCAGCTCCACCAGGGTGTGCAGGAACCGGCGTGCGGTGGCGCGCGTGAGCCCAGTGCGGGCGGCCACCTCGGAAAGCGTCATGACCGGGCGTTCGGCGTCGAAGGCGCGGATCACCGCCAGGCCCCGGGCCAGCGACTGGACGTACTGGTCGCTGGCCTGCGGGGCGGACTGGGTATCGGTACCTGCGGCGTCGGTCATGGTTACCAATCCTAGGGCCCGGCCTCAGGCTGCGGTGGCGGCCTTGAGCGGGACGGGCACCAGTTCCTGGAGTTCTTCGAGGGTGCAGCCGAAGGTTTCGCGGACGGTGACGCCGTCGGGGCCGGTGAGGAAGACGCCCTTGTCGGTGTAGACGCGGGTGACGCAGCTGACGCCGGTGACCGGGTAGGTGCAGGATTCGACGATCTTGGAGGCGCCTTCGCGGGTGAGGAGGGTCATCATGACGAAGACGTCCTTGGCGCCGGTGGCCAGGTCCATGGCGCCGCCGACGGCGGGAATTGCCCCGGGTGCCCCGGTATGCCAGTTGGCCAGGTCACCGTTGGCGGAGACCTGGAACGCGCCCAGGACGCAGATGTCCAGGTGCCCGCCGCGCATGATCGCGAACGAGTCGGCGTGGTGGAAGTACGAGGCGCCGGGCAGTTCGGTGACGGGGATCTTGCCGGCGTTGATGAGGTCCTCGTCGATCTCGTCGCCGGTGGCTTCCGGGCCCATGCCCAGCATCCCGTTCTCCGTGTGGAGGGTGATGTTCTGTTCCTCGCTGAGGTAGTTCGACACCAGGGTGGGCTGCCCGATCCCGAGGTTCACGAAGGACCCGGGCGCAATGTCCCTGGCCACCAGCCGGGCGAGGTCATCGCGGCCAAGGGGCGTCGCCGAGGTTTGGAGGGACGTTTCGGTGAGGCTCATCTCAGGCCACCTTCGGTTTTGTGCTTGCAGAAGGGTTGCCGCTGCCGGCAACCTTGACGATGGTATTGACGTAGATGCCGGGGGTGACCACGTTCTCCGGGTCCAGTCCGCCGGTGGGGACGATCTCGGAGACCTGGGCGATGGTGTGCTTCGCGGCCGCGGCCATGATGGGGCCGAAGTTCCGGGCGGTCTTGCGGTACACCAGGTTGCCCTTGCCGTCCGCTTTCAGTGCCTTGATGAGGGCGACGTCGGCGTGGATGGGCGTCTCGAAGACCTGGCCGCGGCCGTCGATGATCCGGGTTTCCTTGCCCTCGGCGAGCATGGTCCCGTAGCCCGTGGGGGTGAAGAACCCGCCGATTCCGGCACCGGCGGCGCGGATGCGTTCGGCGAGGTTGCCTTGGGGCACCAGTTCCAGCTCGATCTGCCCGGCCTTGTACTTGGCATCGAAGTGCCAGGAATCGGACTGCCGCGGGAAGGAGCAGATCATCTTCTTCACCCGGCCCTCCTTGATCAGCAGGGCCAGGCCCTGGTCGCCCTGGCCGGCGTTGTTGTTCACCACGGTCAGGTCCGTGGCGCCGCAGTCCAGCAGCGCGTCGATCAGTTCGAACGGCTGGCCGGCGTTGCCGAACCCGCCGATCATCACAGTGGAACCGTCCTTGATGCCGGC
>JABFWC010000303.1 GCA_013362385.1 Pseudarthrobacter sp. | reverse complement strand
GGCCCCTGCCCGCGGGGATCCTGATCGGCTTGGGCACAGCAACCAAGCTCTACCCCGTCCTGGTCCTTGGGGCCATCCTGCTCCTGGCCATCCGCACCGGCCGGTGGCGCGCCGTGTTGGTGACAGCCGGGGGTGCCGCGGCGGCGTGGCTGGTGGGCAACCTGCCATTCGCCGCAGCCAACCCGGCGGGATGGGCGTACTTCTTCCAGTACAGCGGCGAACGGGGCGCCGGGTACAGTTCGGCGTGGTTCGCCTATGACCTGGTGGCCGGCAGGCTGGGGTGGCAGCGGCTTGATGCCGGTTCAGTCAGCGCGTTGTCCGCCGGGTGCTTCGCCGCGGCGTGCCTAGCCATTACTGCCGTGGCGCTGACCGCCCCGCGCCGCCCCCGGCTTGCGCAGCTCGCCTTCCTGATCGTGGCGGCCTTCATCCTGACCAGCAAGGTCTACTCGCCGCAGTACGTGGTTTGGCTGGTGCCGTTGCTCGCCCTGGCGCGGCCGCGGTGGCGCGACTTCCTCATCTGGCAGGGGATTGAAGGCCTGCACTGGGCCGCGATCTGGATGTACCTTGGACAGGTGACCAGCGCCGGTTCGTCCCAACACAACCTGGACATGCCCTACTACGTCCTGGCTGTTGCTGCGCACATGTTCGCGGTGGCCTACCTGATGGCCCGCGTGACGTGGGACATCTACGACCCTTCCTACGATCCCATCCGGCGCCACCACCTTGACGACCCGCACGGCGGACCCTTCGCCAACGCGGCCGACCGTTTGCGGCTGGCCCCCGGGCGTCTGCACGTTTCCCGAAGGGCCGGTTCCAATGCCTGACGTCGCCGTCGTGGGATCCGGTCCCAACGGGCTCGCCGCGGCAGCCGTCATGGCACGGGCCGGGCTGTCCGTGGAGGTCTTCGAAGCCGCGCGGAGCATCGGCGGCGGGACGCGGACCTCAGAGCTGATGCAACCAGGGCACTTCCACGACGTCTGCTCCGCCGTGCATCCCATGGCTTTGGCTTCCCCGTTCTTCCGCGCCTTCGAACTGCCGCGCCGCATAGACCTGGTGACCCCGGAGCTGTCGTTCGGGTCGCCCCTGGACGACGGTCGCGCCGCGCTGGCCTACAAATCGCTGGACCGGACGGTGATGGAACTGGGCCGCGACGGGCCGGCCTACCGGCGGCTCATGGAACCGCTCGTCCGGAACATCGACGACGTCATGGACTTCACCCAGAACCAGCTCCTGCGCATCCCCCGCAACCCGCTGGTGGCCCTGGAGTATGGGCTGCGGACCCTGGAGCAAGGGTCCGGCCTGTGGAACGCCAGGTTCCGCGAACAGTTGGCCCCGGCACTGCTCAGCGGCGTGGCCGCGCACGCCATCTCCCGCCTGCCGTCCCTTGCCGCATCCGGTGCCGGGCTCATGCTCGGTGCCCTGGGACACGCCACAGGCTGGCCCATCCCCCGCGGCGGCTCCGCCACCATCGCTGCGGCCCTTGCGGACGACATCCGTGCCCACGGAGGGACTATCCACACCGACACCCCAATCGACCGCCTGGAGCAACTGCCCGCCACCCGGGCCACCCTGCTGGACGTTGCCCCCCGCGGGCTGGTGCAGATGGCCCACGACTCCCTCCCCGCCCGCTACCGGCGGGCCCTGGAAGCATTCCGGTACGGCAACGGCTCGTGCAAGGTGGACTTCATCCTGTCCGGACCCGTCCCCTGGCAGGCCCGCGGACTGGCCGACGCAGGCACCGTCCACGTCGGCGGGACCAGGGCCGAACTGGCGCGTTCAGAGAACGAGGTCAGTGCCGGACGCCACCCGGAACTGCCATATGTGCTGGTGGCGCAGCCGTCCCGCTTCGACTCCAGCCGGGCGCCGGAGGGCAGGCACACCCTGTGGACGTACTGCCACGTGCCCGCCGGTTCAACGGAGGACATGACCGGACGGATCACGGCACAGCTGGAACGGTTCGCCCCCGGCTTCCGGGACCTCATCGTGGAATCCCACTCCATGACCGCTGCCCAGCTGTCCCAATACAACCGGAACTACGTTGGCGGTGACTTCAGCGCCGGGATCATGGACGTCCGCGGACTGGTCCAAAAACCGGTCATCTCCCCGGTGCCGTGGCGGACACCGCTGCTGGGCGTGTACCTGTGTTCTTCGTCCACCCCGCCCGGCCCCGGGGTCACCGGCATGCCCGGGATGCACGCCGCCAAGTACGCCCTGAAGGACATGTTCAGGCTGCCGGTTCCGGACCTGGGCATCCGGTGACCATGCGCCGGGGGATAATGGCGCGATGGGGAAAACAACAAAACTTTCGCTTGCCTTAGCCGTGCTCATTGTGGGGACCACCCTGGTGTCCTGTGATGACGGAAAGTCCGGGGCGGAAGCAGCGGCACAACAGCTGGCCACTGCCGTCTCGGCGCTGGACGTCGGGTCGGTCGCCTTCGACGGCAAGGACGCCGCCGCGGCCAACGAGCAGTTGCACACGGTGTTCGCATCCCTCGACCCGCAGAAGCCGGCAGTACAGGCGGGTGGCCTCTCCTTCGACGGCGACAACGCGTCCGCGCCCCTTGCCTACACCTGGAAGTTCGGCGAGGCGGAGTGGAAGTACACGGTCTCCGCGAAGTTCAAGAAGTCGGGTGACAAATGGCGGGCGCTCTGGGATCCCGCCATCCTGGTCCCCGGCCTTGCCGACAGCGAGATCGTCACCAAAGGCTCCCAGTCTCCGCAGCGCGCCGACATCCTGGGTGCAAATGACGCGCAACTGGTGACCTACCGTCCCGTAGTGAATGTCGGGATCGACAAGCCCCAGCTCGGCACGGCAGACCCTGCAGATTCGGCCGGAAAGCTGGCCGCACTGGTAGGCGTGGACCCGGCGGGCTACGTCCAGCAGGTCAAGGCCGCCGGGGCGCAGGCCTTTGTGTCGGCCATTACCCTTCGCGAGGAGGGCCGGACCATCACCAATGAGCAGATCCAGGCAATTCCCGGTGCCCGGGCCATCCCGGCCTCCATTCCCCTGGCACCCACCAGGACGTTCGCGCGCGCCGTCCTCGGCTCCGTGGGGGAAGCCACCGCAGAACAGATCGAAGCGTCCGGAGGTAGCCTGGCCCCTGGTGACGTCGCCGGCGTCGGCGGGCTCCAGCAACAGTATGACAAGCAGCTGCGCGGCACGGACGCCGTCGTCATCCGGGCCCAGCGGGCGGACCTGACCCGGGAACAGATCCAGTCCTCGGCAACGGACCCCCGGCGGGTCCTTTTTGAAGTGGCACCCAAGCCCGGCACGCCGCTGAAGACCACCCTGGACCCCCGGCTCCAGGCACTGGCCGAAAGCACCCTCGAAGGCGTGGGACCGGCGTCGGCCATTGTGGCCCTCCGCCCCTCCAGCGGCGCTGTCCTGGCCGCCGCTTCCGGGCCGGGCAGCAACGGGTACAACACCGCCATGCTGGGGCAGTATGCACCCGGCTCCATCTTCAAGATGGTTGATTCGCTTGCCATGTTCCGCAACGGGATGACGCCGGACTCCACCGTCCAGTGCACCCCCACGCTGACCGTGGACGGGCGCACCTTCAAGAACTCCGAGGGCTACCCGGAAACGTCCCTGGGGGCGGTCACCCTGCGGGACGCCTTCGCGCACTCCTGCAACACCGCCTTCATCTCCCAGCGCGACGCCGTATCGCAGGCGCAGCTGGAGGCCGCCGCGTCCTCCATGGGCGTGGCCGTCGAAGCGCCGAAGCTCGGTGCCGAGGCCTTCCTCGGCTCCGTCCCCGGCCAGGCCGGGGGCACGGAACATGCCGCATCCATGATCGGCCAGGGCAAGGTGCTGCTCTCCCCGCTGGCCGCCGCCATCATGGCCGGCTCCGTCGCCAAGGGCGCCCCGGTCTCGGCCCAGCTGGTGTTGAATCCCGACGCCGGTGCTCCGGCCGCCGGAACGACGGCAGGATCCACGGCACCTGCCACCGCACCTGCCGCCGAAGCGTCAGCCACGGCGACCGCGGAAGCGCCCACCACGGCATCGGACAAGCCGATTACGGCAGCCGAGGCGAGGAACCTGGGGGACATGATGCGCGCGGTGGTCACGTCCGGGCATGCCGGGTTCCTCGCCAGCGTGCCGGGCGAACCCGTGGGTGCCAAGACCGGGACCGCCGAATTCGGCACCGGGAATCCGCCCAAGACCCACGCCTGGATCGTGGCGGTCCACGGCGATCTGGCCGTGGCCGTGTTCGTGGAGGACGGCGGGCTGGGCGCCACCACGTCCGGGCCGCTGCTGAAGCAGTTCCTCACCGCCGCGGGCTAGGAGCTGGCATGGGAGGATTGACGGCGTGGCCCATATTGACGTTTCCGGCATAGACTACTTCCTCTCCGACGGCACCCAACTGCTCAACGGGGTGACCTTCAAGGTCCCGGACGGCACCAAAACAGCGCTGATCGGGCCCAACGGCACCGGCAAGACCACGTTGTTCCGCATCATCGCCGGGGACCTGGAGCCCGATGAGGGCGTGGTGGGCCGCTCCGGGAACATGGGTATCATGCGCCAGTTCGTGGGACAGGTCCGGGACGGATCGACCGTGCGCGACCTCCTGGTCTCCGCCGCTCCCCCGGCCCTCGCAGCCGCTGCGCGTGAGGTGGACGATGCCGAGCTGGCCATGATGGAGCACGACGACGAGCCCACCCAGATGCGGTACGCCCAGGCCATCGTGGACTGGGGCGATGCCGGGGGCTATGACGTCGAGACCGTCTGGGACGAGGTCTGCATGGCAGCGCTGGGACTGCCCTTCGACCGCGCGCAGCACCGTCCGGCGTCGAGCCTTTCCGGCGGCGAGCAGAAGCGGCTGGTGCTTGAGGCACTGTTCGCCGGCCCCGACGACCTCCTGCTGCTGGACGAACCGGACAACTACCTTGACGTCCCGGGCAAGCGCTGGCTTGAGGAGAAGCTGAATGAGTCGCGCAAGACGGTCTTCTTCATCAGCCACGACCGGGAACTGTTGAACAACGCGGCGGGGCGGATCGTGACCCTCGAGCCCGGGATCAACGGCGCCGCTGCTTGGATCCACGGCGGCGGTTTCGCTTCCTATGTGGAGGCGCGGGCGGACCGGAACGCGCGCTTCGAGGAGCTGCGCAAGCGCTGGGACGAGGAGCACATCAAGCTCAAGGAACTCGTCAACATGTATAAGAACAAGGCCGCATTCCGCTCGGACATGGCCAACCGGTATCACGCCGCCCAGACCCGCCTGGCAAAGTTCCTCGAGGCCGGGCCGCCGGAGGCACTTCCCATCGAGCAGAACGTGCAGATGCGGCTCAAGGGCGGCCGGACCGCCAAGCGCGCCATCGTGGCCGAACAGCTGGAACTGACCGGCCTGATGAAGCCGTTTTCCACCGAAATCTGGTTCGGCGACAGGGTGGGTGTCCTGGGGTCCAACGGCTCCGGGAAATCACACTTCCTGCGCCTGCTCGCCACCGGCGGCACCGATCCGGAACGTGAGCACCTGCCCGTCTCGGATGTGGAGATAGCGGAGGTGCCGCACGAGGGCACGGTGAAGCTCGGGGCACGCATCCGGCCCGGGTTCTTCGCCCAGACCCACGTCCGCCCGGACCTCCTCGGCAAGACCCTGCTCGAAATCCTGCACCGCGGCGATGAACACCGGTCGGGGCTGGGCCGCGAGGCGGCCGCAGGAGCCCTCGATAGCTACGGTCTGGCGGGCCAGTCGGAACAGAAGTATGAATCGCTCTCCGGCGGCCAGCAGGCGCGGTTCCAGATCCTGCTCCTGCAGCTCAGCGGCGCCACGCTGCTGCTGCTCGACGAACCCACGGACAACCTGGACCTGCACTCCGCCGAGGCACTGGAACGGGCCATCGACCACTTCGAGGGCACCGTCCTGGCCGTTACCCACGACCGCTGGTTCGCCCGCACCTTCGACCGTTTCCTGGTGTTCGGGTCCGACGGGAAGGTGTACGAATCCGCGGAGCCGGTCTGGGACGAGCAGCGCGTCCAGCGCGCCCACTAACAAGGACGGGAGAGAGCTACTCACCGAAATGAT
>JABFWC010000286.1 GCA_013362385.1 Pseudarthrobacter sp. | reverse complement strand
GCAACAGGTGGATATCACCTTCATGGTGGCGCTGGTCATCGCACTGGCACTATTTTTCGACTTCACGAACGGCTTCCACGACACCGCCAACGCCATGGCCACGCCCATCGCCACGGGTGCGATCAAGCCCAAGACGGCTGTGGCCCTGGCCGCCGTCCTGAACCTGGTGGGAGCCTTCCTGTCCACCGAGGTGGCCAAGACGGTGTCCGGCGGGATCATCCGTGAAGGTTCCGGCGGGGTGCACATCACCCCGGAGATCATCTTTGCCGGCCTGATGGGCGCCGTCCTGTGGAACATGATCACGTGGCTCAAGGGCCTGCCCTCCAGCTCATCCCACGCCCTCTTCGGCGGGTTGATCGGGGCCGCAGTGGTGGGTGCCGGGTTCGACTCCGTCAACCTGGAAAGCCTGCTGCAGAAGGTCATCCTTCCCGCCGTCTTCGCCCCGGTCATCGCGGGCCTTGCCGCCTACGTCTGCACGCGCCTGGCGTACGCCCTCACGGCCCGCCACGATCCCGAGACGGGCAGCAAGCTCACCCAAAAGCGCGGCGGCTTCCGCACCGGACAGGTTTTCACCTCCAGCCTTGTGGCCCTCGCGCACGGAACCAATGACGCCCAGAAGACCATGGGCATCATCACGCTGGTCCTGATCGCCGCCGGCAGCCAGGCCCCCGGCTCCGGCCCCCAGCTGTGGGTCATCGCCGCCTGCGCGCTGGCCATCGCCATCGGCACCTACGCCGGCGGCTGGCGCATCATCCGGACCATGGGTTCGGGCCTGACCGAGGTCAAGCCCGCACAGGGCTTCGCGGCCGAAACCAGTACCGCGTCCGCTATCCTTGCGTCCTCACACCTCGGATTCGCGCTGTCCACCACGCAGGTGGCCTCGGGCTCCGTCATCGGATCGGGCATGGGCCGCCGCGGCACCACTGTCCGCTGGGGCATGGTGGGCAAGATCGCGCTGGGCTGGCTGTTCACCCTGCCGGCCGCCGCCGTCGTCGGCGCCCTGACCGCGCTGCTGGTGAAGACCGGCGTCGTGGGCGTGCTCATCGCCGCGGTCGCCGGCAGCGGGGCCGTGCTCTTCATGTTCTTCTACTCACGCAAGTCCGAGGTGAGCCACCAGAACGCCGTCGAGGTTGAGGAAGCAGGCCAGGCCGTCCGCTTCGCCAAGAAAAAAGCCATGGCACGTGCCCGCGCCAAGGCCAAAGCAAAAGCCAAGGCGGAGGCAGACGCCGCCGCCAACAAGCCAAGGACCCCGGCCGACACCCCAACGGCGGCCGCCAACAACCCCAAGGAGAGTCAGCGATGAAGTGGTTGGAACTCCTGACGGTTGCCGGCGCCACCCTCGTGGCCGCGGCCACGGTGGTGACCCTCTACTCGCTCGGCGTCCGGCTGACCGCCATCGCCGGCGACACGGGCCAGCCCTCGCCCGGCACCAAGCGGTCCCTGGCCTACGCCTGCTTCGGCCTCTGCGGACTCGCCGTCCTCTTCGGGCTGTACCTGATCATCCCCTACTTCTCCAAGTAGCGCTTCCCAAGGTCCCGGGGGACGCCACCCGCCGCCGCACGTGCGGCTCCAGCCGGCGCTGGGCAGCGCGGGGGCCGTTGGCTAGGCTGGGCGCATGCCGCGCATACAGTACTTCGTCGCCGCGTCCCTCGACGGCTTCATCGCCACCTCCACCGACGACCTCGGCTGGCTACTGCAGTTCGACGGTTTCGAAGGCGGAGCCGACAGCTACAACGGCTTCCTGGCCGGGGTGGGCTGCATCGTTATGGGCGGGGAGACCTACGCCTGGCTCATGCAGCACGAGCCTGGCCGGTGGCCGTACATGGGCACGCCAAGCTACGTTTTCACGCGTCACGAGTACCACGCACCCGACGGTGCCGACATCACCTTCGTCCGCGGGGACGTGAACGAATTCATCGGCGACCTCCGGCGGGACGCCCAAGGCAGGAACATCTGGCTGGTGGGCGGGGGAAACCTTGCGGCCCAGTTCGCCGACGCCGGCCTGCTGGACGAGATCATCCTCTCGGTCATCCCCGTAGTGCTGGGGGACGGCAAGCGGCTGCTGCCGCTGAAGGGCCCGACGCCGCCACTTGAGCTGGCTGCCTCCCGCACCCTGGGCAGGGGCGTCGTCGAGTTGCGGTACCTGCTGCCCGGAGGATCCGCGGCGCAGGCGTGACGGACGCCCGCGCGGCGCTTCAGCCTGGCCGTTAGCGGTCGTCCCTGATCATGTTCGTAATCCGCGCCGTGGAAAGGCGCCGGCCCTGCGCGTCTGTCATGACGATCTCGTGGGTGGCGAGCGTCTTGCCCAGATGGACTGCCGTGCAGGTACCGGTCACCAGGCCGCCGGCGATGGAGCGGTGGTGGGTGGCGTTGACCTCGATCCCCACCGCATGCCGGCCGGGGCCTGCATGCATCCCGGCGGAAAAGGAGCCGAGGGTCTCGGCCAGCACCACATGCGCGCCTCCGTGCAGGATCCCGGCCACCTGCGTGTTGCCTTCCACCGGCATGGTGGCAACGCTGCGTTCGGGACCCATTTCGAGGAAACGGATACCCATTTTCACAACGAGGGCCCCGATCCCGAACCGGCCCAGCCAGTCATGCAGATGCTCCGGAATCCCGGCGGCTGCCAGCTCTTCGGCGTAAGTGCCCGGCGTGAAATTGTCACTCATGCCAACTAGGCTGGCACCTGTGAGTGAAACAACCAAACCGGCCCCTTTCCCGTCCCAGGCGATCGAGGAGGAGGCCGGCGCCCGGCGCCCGTCATCCGTCCGCAAGCCTGCTGCCGCCCCCGCTGCCGGTGGGTCTGTTTCAGCCACCGAAGCCCCTGTCATCCCCATCACCGACCAGCCGCGCCTGCTGGTGCTGGACGGCCACTCCATGGCGTTCCGAGCCTTCTTTGCCCTCCCGGCCGACAAGTTCTCCACCTCCAACGGCCAGCACACCAACGCCATCCACGGCTTCACCTCCATGCTGATCAACCTCATCAAGGAACAGCAGCCCACCCACATCGCCGTCGCCTTCGATGTCTCGGACGAATCCACCCACCGGAAGGCCGAGTACAGCGACTACAAAGGTGGCCGGAACGAAACTCCGCGCGAGATGAGCGGCCAGATCGACCTCATCGCCCAGGTCATGGAAGCCTGGGGCATCAAGACCATCAAGATGCCCGGCTACGAGGCCGACGACATCCTGGCCACGCTCGCCACGATGGGTGAGGAAGCCGGCTTCGAGGTCCTGCTGGTTTCCGGTGACCGGGACGCATTCCAGCTCGTTACGGACAACGTCTTCGTGCTCTACCCGAAGAAGGGCGTCAGTGACATTCCGCGGATGGACGCCGCCGCCATCGAAGCCAAGTATTTCGTCAGCCCGGGCCGCTATTCGGACCTCGCGGCGCTGGTCGGCGAAACCGCGGACAACCTGCCCGGCGTCCCGGGCGTCGGGCCCAAGACCGCCGCGAAGTGGATCAACCTGTACGGCGGCCTCGAAGGCGTCCTGGAACACCTGGACGCCATCGGCGGAAAGGTGGGCGACGCGCTTCGCGAAAACATCGAGAACGTCAAGCGGAACCGTCGCCTGAACCAGCTGCACCGCGACCTCGAGCTTCCCGTGACCCTGGACGACCTCTACCAGCCGCGCCCCGACCAGGCCGCCCTCGAGGACCTGTTCGACCAGCTCGAATTCAAGACCATCCGCAGCCGGCTGTTCGCCCTCTACGGCGACGCCGACACCCCCGCCGCGGAGCGGGAAAGCATCAGCGCGCCGGCGTACTCGACGCCGTCGAACGCCGCGGAACTGGCCGCGTTCCTGGCTGCCGGCGCGGGGCAGCGGTCCGCCCTCGCCGTCGACCTCGTACCCGGCCGCGTCGGCGAGGACGCAGCCGCCCTGGCCATCGTCCGCGCTGACGCCGCGGCATATGTCGACCTTGCTGCCCAGGACGCCGACGCCGAGAACGTCCTCGCCGGCTGGCTCCGCGATCCCGAAGCGCCCAAGGTGATGCACGGATTCAAGGGGGCACTGAAGGCGCTGACCGCACGCGGCCTTGAACTGGAGGGCGTGGTGGACGACACCTCCATCTCCGGGTACCTCATCCAGCCGGACCGCCGTACCTACGAACTGGCCGAACTCGCCCAGCACCACCTCAACGTGGGAATCCCGGCCGCCACCGCCAAAGCCGGCCAGCTGGAACTCTCGTTCGACGGCGATGACACCGCCGCCGCCGCTGCGCTCGTCCAGGCCGCCGCCGTCGTGCTGGCCCTGAGCCGCTACTTCGAGGGCGAGCTGAAGGAACGCAAGGCAGAGGAACTGCTCTCCACCCTGGAGCTGCCGGTCAGCCGCGTCCTGGCCGACATGGAGCTCGCCGGCATTGCGATCGACATGGACCGGATGGACGAACAGCTCGCCGACCTTGCCAGGGTCATCGACCAGGCCCAGGAACAGGCCTTCGCCGCCATCGGACACGAGGTCAACCTCGGTACGCCCAAGCAGCTGCAGACCGTCCTGTTCGACGAACTGCAGCTTCCCAAGACCAAGAAGATCAAGTCCGGCTACACCACCGACGCCGCGTCGCTGAAGAACCTGCTGGAGAAGACCGGGCACGAATTCCTGGTGCAGCTCATGGCGCACCGCGAGGCCGCCAAGCTCCGGCAGATGCTTGAGTCACTGAAGAAGTCCGTGGCGGAGGACGGCCGGATCCACACCACCTACGCACAGAACGTGGCCGCCACCGGCCGGATCTCCTCGAACAACCCCAACCTGCAGAACATCCCCATCCGCAGCGAGGAAGGCCGCCGCGTCCGCGGGATCTTCGTGGTCAGCGACGGCTACGAATGCCTCCTGTCCGCCGACTACTCCCAGATCGAGATGCGCATCATGGCGCACTTGTCCGGCGACGAGGGGCTCATCCAGGCCTACAGGGACGGCGAGGACCTGCACCGGTTCGTCGGATCGAACATCTTCCACGTCCCCACCGACCAGGTCACCAGCGCCATGCGCTCCAAGGTCAAGGCGATGTCGTACGGCCTCGCCTACGGGCTGACGTCCTTCGGGCTCTCCAAGCAGCTGGAAATTTCCGTGGATGAGGCCCGCACCCTCATGAAGGACTACTTCGACCGCTTCGGTGCCGTCCGCGATTACCTCCGCGGCGTGGTCGACCAGGCACGGGTGGACGGTTACACCGCCACCATCGAAGGCCGGCGGCGCTACCTGCCGGACCTCACCAGCACTGACCGCCAACTGCGCGAGAACGCAGAACGGATCGCACTCAACAGCCCCATCCAGGGCTCCGCGGCCGACATCATCAAGCGCGCCATGCTGGGGGTCCACGCGGAACTGCAGGCGCAGGGGCTGAAGTCACGGATGCTGCTGCAGGTCCATGACGAACTCGTCCTGGAAGTGGCAACGGGGGAGCGGGCTGCGGTGGAAAAGCTGGTCACCGAGCAGATGGCCGCCGCGGCGGACCTGACCGTGCCGCTGGAAGTCCAGATCGGCGTCGGACCCAGCTGGTACGACGCCGGCCACTAGCCGTACCTGCGACCCCGCCCGGCACCTGTCCTTGCTGGTCAGGCGCCGGAATCGTTACTAGGCTCGGACAAATGGGTGATCTGAGCGCAAACTAGGAGATCCGGCGCTTTCCCGCAGTGGCCAAAGGCAACGCCGGCTACGCGGAAGCCGAAGCGTGGGCCCGGGCCGTGGGGTTCGGTTTCCACGAATCCACCCGGACACCCGAGCATGTGGAACGGTCCCTCGCCACGTACGATGTGGACGGCCGGGTCTTCACGGGCGCCTACCAGACCGGGGCGGTGGCGCAGTCGTCCCTGCCGGGGGACGTGCCGGTGGCCACGTTCGGCACCATGCGCAAGAGCCTGAACATCGGGTTCGGAAGGATGGCCGAGGCGCAGCTCGTCACCGCGGTCACGGTGCGCACGTCGCACCGCCGCCGCGGCCTGCTCCGCCGCATGATGACGGAGGACCTGCAGCTCGCAAAGGCCGACGGTGTCGCCGTGGCGGCGCTCACCGCTTCGGAAGGAAGCATTTACGGGCGC
>JABFWC010000380.1 GCA_013362385.1 Pseudarthrobacter sp. | reverse complement strand
CTCACCGGACTCCGCGGGCGGACTGTTGCGGGCGACCTTGGGAACTTTGGGACGGCGGGTAGCCATGACACTCCTGAAACGCAGCCTGCCTGGGCCGCCAAAATCTGGGCTGGAACTGGTGCTGCCGGAAACGACAGCGGTGGCTATGGTCTTTCAACCATAGCCACCGCTGAAGGGTTTACGCGGCTACTAGCCCTTGAAACGCGGGAACGCGCTGCGGCCGGCGTAGCGGGCGGCGTCGTCGAGTTCCTCTTCGATGCGCAGGAGCTGGTTGTACTTGGCGACGCGCTCGGAGCGGGCCGGGGCGCCGGTCTTGATCTGGCCGGCGTTGGTGGCCACCGAGATGTCGGCGATGGTGGTGTCCTCGGTCTCGCCGGAGCGGTGCGAGGTGATGGTGGTGTAGCCGGCGCGCTGGGCCAGGCTGACGGCGTCCAGGGTCTCGGTCAGGGAACCGATCTGGTTGACCTTGACCAGCAGGGAGTTGGCGGTCTTGGTGTCGATGCCGCGCTGCAGGATGGCGGGGTTGGTGACGAACAGGTCGTCGCCCACCAGCTGGACCTTGTCGCCGATGGCGTCGGTGAGGGTCTTCCAGCCTTCCCAGTCGTTCTCGTCCAGCGGGTCCTCGATGGACACCAACGGGTAGGAGGCCACGAGCTCGGCGTAGTAGGCGCTCATCTCGCTCGCGGACAGGGCCTTGCCCTCGAACTGGTAGGCGCCGTCCTTGTAGAACTCGGAGGAGGCGACGTCCAGGGCCAGGGCGATGTCCTTGCCCGGGGTGTAGCCGGCGTTCTTGATGGCTTCCTGGATCAGGTCCAGCGCTGCGCGGTTGGACGGCAGGTTGGGCGCGAAGCCGCCTTCGTCGCCGAGTCCGGTGGACAGGCCCTTTTCCTTCACGACGGTCTTGAGGTTGTGGTAGACCTCAACACCCCAGCGCAGGCCCTCGGAGAAGGTCTCGGCGCCGATCGGTGCGATCATGAATTCCTGGATGTCGACGTCGGAGTCGGCGTGCGAGCCACCGTTGAGGATGTTCATCAGCGGCACGGGCAGTACGTGCGCGTTGGGGCCGCCCAGGTACTTGTAGAGGGGCAGGTCGGCGGAAGCGGCGGCTGCGTTGGCAACGGCCAGGGAAACCCCGAGGATGGCGTTGGCGCCCAGCTTGCCCTTGTTGGGGGTGCCGTCCAGGTCCAGCATGGCCTGGTCGATGCTGCGCTGGTCGGTGGCGTCGAAGCCGGTCAGGGCCGGAGCGATCTGGTCGATGACGGCGTCGACGGCCTTCTGCACACCCTTGCCGAGGTAACGGCCCTTGTCGCCGTCGCGCAGTTCGACGGCCTCGTGCTCGCCGGTGGAGGCGCCGGAGGGAACGGCCGCGCGGCCGATCTGGCCGTCCGAAAGCAGGACCTCGACCTCGACGGTCGGGTTGCCGCGGGAATCGAGGATCTCGCGGGCGTGGATGGCATCGATAAGCGCCATGAATTTGCTCCTTATGGGCGATTAACGGGGGGATGGTGCAGAAAACTCGACGTACTCGTCACGGACAAGCGTAGTCGAGAGTGGCGCGGGTTACGGAAACTTGTCCGGCCCAGGACGTCATGATGGTGCGGCATCGGACTGGTACCGCAGGATGGCCCCCCGCAGGGCGCGCTCGGCGTCCAGGCCGGCGTCGCGGGCGGAGCGGACGACGCCGAGCAGCAGCTCCCCGAGTTCTTCTTCGCTGTCCGGCACGGGAACGCCTCCGGGCAGCCCGAGTCCCGCGCGCTGGGCCCGGTCCAGGGACTTCTGCGCCCTGGCCAGGGCCGGCAACGCCTGCGGGATGCCCTCGAAAGGATCAACGCGGTGCGGCTTCTCGGCCCGTTTGACGGCGTCCCACTTCTGCTCGATCTCCGCGACGGTGGCGGGGAAGCTGTCCTGCAAGCTGCCGTCAGGCCGGAAAACATGGGGATTGCGGCGGACCATCTTGGCAGCCAGGCCGCGCGCGACGTCGTCGAACGTGAAGGCCCCGCGCTCCTGGGCGAGCCGGGCATGGAGGACCACCTGAAGCAGGACGTCGCCCAGCTCGGCCTGGAGTTCGGCGTCGGCGTGGCCTTCCTCGATGGTTTCGACGACTTCATACGCCTCCTCGAGGAGGTATTCCACCAGGGAGGCGTGGGTCAGCGTACCCATCCAGGGGCAGTGCTCGCGCAGCTGCGCGATTTTCTCCAGCAGCTGTTCGATCGGCGCCTGGTCAGCCAAGGTTGGCGTAGGAGTCGTTGATGTACTCCACCAGCGCTTCCTTTTCCTCCAGGGGCAGGAAGGAGGCCTCGGCGGCGTTCAGCGTCAGATCCAGCAGATCGTCGAGGTCGTAGTCGAAGGTTTCTACCAGGAGGTTGAACTCGTCCGTGAGGGTCACGCCGCTCATCAGCCGGTTGTCGGTGTTGATGGTGACGTTGAATCCCAGCTGGTACAGCATGTCCAGCGGGTGGCTCTCGATGCCGTCGCCGAAGCCGGCGATTGCGCCCGTCTGGAGGTTGGAGGACGGGCAGATTTCCAGTGGAATGCCGCGGTCGCGGATCCAGCTGGAGAGGTCGCCGAGGGTCACCAGGCCGACGGTTTCGCCGGCTTCTTCGTCGTCATCGAATTCGACCATGATGTCCTCGGCGATGCGCACGCCGTGGCCCAGTCGCAGTGCCCGGCCGTCCACCAGGGCGGACTGGATGCTCTCCAGGCCGGCCGCCTCGCCGGCGTGGACGGTGGCGGGGAAGTTGTGCTGGGCGAGATAGGTGAATGCGTCGCGGAACCGGGAGGGCAGGAACCCGTCCTCGGCCCCGGCGATGTCGAACCCGACGGCGCCCTTGTTGCGGTGGCGGACTGCAAGTTCGGCGATCTCCTGGCCGCGATCGGCGTGCCGCATCGCGGTGATCAGCTGGCCCACCTGGATCTCGCGGCCGCTCTCCCCCACAGCCTCGACGCCGGCTTCCAGGCCTTCCTGTACGGCTTCCACTGCCTCGTCGAGGGTGAGCCCCTTCTGCAGGTGCTGCTCCGGTGCCCAGCGCACTTCGCCGTACACGACGCCGTCGTCCGCCAGGTCCTCGACGAATTCCTTCGCCACGCGGAACAGGCCTTCGTGGGTCTGCATCACGGCGACAGTGTGGTCGAAGGTCTCGAGGTAGCGCACCAGGGAACCGGAGTCCGCGGATTCCCGGAACCACTGGCCCAAAGCCACCGGGTCCGTGGACGGGAGCGTGTGGCCAACGGCCTCGGCCAGTTCGATGATGGTGCCCGGACGCAGGCCGCCGTCCAGGTGGTCGTGCAGCGAGACCTTGGGAAGGCTCTTCAGGTCAAAATCGATGGCAGGGGCGGCGTCAACAATAGGCTCAGTCACGTTCCCACCTTAGGGTGGGCCGGTGTTCAACGCCAGCCGTCCAAAGCCGGCCGTCCCGGGGGCGGCTACTTGGCGGCCGCGCCCGGCTCCACCGATGGCACCACAAGTGACGCGGTGCCGGGGCGCCCGTCCTTGCCGCCTGAGGACGGACCGTCCGCCCAGCCGTCCGTTTCGGGAGCTTCGGGAGCGTCATTGCGGCCCAGGCGCTTGTGCCACCAGCGCAGGAGGTGGTCGATGACGACGCCCAGCACGATGGCGAAGACGACGGCGATGCCGGCGCTGAGCAGCGGGTTGTCGTGCAGCCACGGGAAGGAGCTGGCCAACAGGCCGATACCCAGGGAGTAGCCCACCCAGGTGAAGCAGGCGGCAGCGTCGAGGACGAAGAACCTGCGATGCGAGAAGCCGGTGCTGCCCGCCACGTAGTTGACTGCAACGCGGCCCCAGGGGATGTAGCGGGCGGTGAAGATCAGCACCGCGCCGCGCTTGTCCAGTTCGTACCGGGCCCAGCCAAAGACCTTGCGGACCTTCGGCCGGCGCATCCATTTCCAGCGCTCAAGGCCGATCGTGCGGCCCAGCATGAACGCCATGTTGTCACCGCAGACGGCGCCCACCAGTGCCGTGAAGCCAAGGATCCACAGATTGGGTTCGCCGCTGTGCCGTGCGAACGCCGCCAGGGCCACGATCAGCGTTTCACTGGGGACCACCATGGCGAAGCCGTCCACGAAGAAGAACACCAGCAGCACGGGGTAAATCCACCATTGGCCAGCTGCATGGAGCACGGCCTCATTAATAAACTCCACGCGGTGTTGCTCCTGTACGAAAATGACAAAGCCAAAGTGCGGCAGCCAAAGCGGAAAATCGTTCCTAAGTGTCCCATGCGGGAGGCGCAGTGCGCTACGCCTTTTATGCCTGAATGACGCGTTAAACGCCTTGGTCAGGTCCCGGGTTCCCGGATCCGTTCCACGACGTTGGGATTGCCCCGGAATTTGTTGATCGCCAGGTCCACCAGGATGCCCAGGGCCACGGCACAAACGATGGCGATGGCAGCCCCGAGGACGTGGTTGTCTTCGAACCATTGACCAAAGAAAAGCCCGATCGCCACCGAATAGCTGGCCCACAGGCTGGCGGAGAGGACGGTCAGCGCGAAGAACCGCAGGTGGGGGTAGTGGGTGCCGCCTGCCGTCAGGTTGACCGCCACCCGGCCGATCGGGACGAACCGGGCAACCAGGATCAGGGAAGCAGGCCGCTTCCTCAGCTCCCGGCCCGCCCAGCGGAAGGCGCTCTGCATCCGCGGCCCCCGCATCCATGCCCACCGCCTGGTCCCCACCCGGCGGCCCAGCAGGTAGGCGATGTTGTCACCGGCGAAAGCGCCGACGGCGGCCACCAGGGCCAGGAGCCCCGCGTTGGGGACATCGGCGGTGGCGGCGACGGCAGCGAGGCCCACCACGACGGATTCGCTCGGGACCGGCGGGAAGAAGCCGTCAATGACGCAGCACGCCAGCACCAGGACCAGCACCCACGGCTGTCCGGCGGCGGCGAGGATGAAGTCATTGATGGCCTGCATGGATCCCTACGCTATGCGATCGATGATGAGCTGCTGTGCGGGGCGGGATCCCTCCGGGGCGATGACCACCGCGTGCTCCAACGCCTCCCTGGCGCGGGCGAAACGTTCCGGGGTATCCGTCAGCAGTGTCATCAGCGGCTCGCCGGCGCGGACAGTTGCTCCCGGCTTGGCGTGCAGGCGCACGCCGGCGGCTGCCTGTACGGCGTCCTCCTTGCGGGCACGGCCGGCACCGAGCCGCCAGGCGGCCACGCCGACGGCCAGGGCGTCCAGTTCCACCAGCACTCCGTCCGCCGGGGCGTAGACGACGTCGGATTCCCTGGCCACCGGCAGCGCCGCGCGGGGGTCTCCGCCCTGGGCCGAGATCATCCTGTTCCACACGTCCATCGCCCGCCCGTCCTTCAGGGCCGCGGCGGGATCGGCGTCGTGCACTCCTGCGCAGGCGAGCATTTCTTCGGCGAGCCGGACGGTGAGTTCGACGACGTCTTCCGGGCCGCCGCCGGACAGCACCTCCACCGATTCCTCCACCTCGATGGCGTTGCCTGCGGTGAGGCCCAGCGGGGTGTCCATGTTGGTCAGCAGGGCCACCGTGTTGACCCCCGCGTCCTTGCCCAGAGCCACCATGGTTTCGGCCAGTTCCCGGGCCTTGCTTTCGTCCTTCATGAACGCGCCGCTGCCCACCTTGACGTCGAGGACGAGCGACCCGGTGCCCTCGGCGATCTTCTTGCTCATGATCGAGGAGGCGATCAGCGGGATGGCCTCCACGGTGCCGGTGACGTCGCGCAGTGCGTAGAGCTTCTTGTCGGCCGGTGCCAGGCCGGCGCCGGCGGCGCAGATGACGGCGCCCACGTCCTGGAGCTGGGCCAGGATCTCCTCATTGCCAAGCTCTGCACGCCAGCCGGGAATGGACTCGAGCTTGTCCAGCGTGCCGCCGGTGTGGCCGAGGCCGCGGCCGGACAGCTGCGGGACCGCGACGCCGAACACGGCCACCAGCGGTGCCAGCGGCAGGGTGATCTTGTCCCCCACGCCGCCGGTGGAGTGCTTGTCGGTGGTGTATTTCAGCCCGCCGACAGGGCGGCGCAGGCTGGAGAAGTCCATCCGCTCGCCGGAGCCGAGCATGGCCG
>JABFWC010000082.1 GCA_013362385.1 Pseudarthrobacter sp. | reverse complement strand
CTGGCCCGCGCACTGCTGGTCCCGCTGGACGCCGCGCACGTTGAACTGCCGCACAGCGTGGGACTGGCCCTGCGCGGCGGTGCCATCATTAATGACTTCACCCTCCAGCCCCCGGTCCCCAAGCTGGGGTGGACCACCGCGGCACTGCGCAGGAACGCGGCCCTGAGCGCCATTTCGGAAACCCTTCGGCTCGTCACCGAACTGCTGCACGCGGTCCGGGAGCAGCAGTTGGCGACACTGCGCAGCGGCGGGGTGGGTGTCCGGGAGACGCGGCGGCTGTCAGAGCTGCTCCGGATCGACCAGGCCCGAACGGGGCGGCTGCTGGAACTGTGCGGCCTGGCCGGGCTGATCCGGCTGGACGTGGATTCCTCGTCCTGGGTCCAACCCCCGGAACTGGAATGGCTCGTCCTCCCGCGGCAGGAGCAGTGGCTGTGGCTGGTCAACGCGTGGCTGGCCAGCGAGCGCGTCCCCTCACTGGTGGGCCAGCCGATCAATGCTTCCCCCGGTGCGCAGGCCACCCGCTCGGCCTCGGGCACCACTATCGCAGCGTTGTCCGCCGGTGCGCAGCGGCCAGACGCCCCTGTGGTCCGCAAACGCATCCTCGAGATCCTGCACGAGCTCACCACCGAAGCTTCCGCCGCGGACGGCGCCGCGCCGGTGCTCGATGCCGCAGCGGTCCTGCAGCGGGCGGAGTGGTCGCAGCCCCGGATGGCAAGGCGGTTCAGCTCGCTGATCCGCGGTGTCCTCGCCGAGGCGGAAATGCTGGGCCTGGTCGGCTCCGGGGCGTTAAGCCAGCTGGGCAGTGCCTTCGCCCAAGACGTGCCCGATGCCGCGCTGGCCATCCTAGGCGAACACTTGCCGGCCGCACTGAACCACGTGCTGCTGCAGGCGGACCTCACTGCCGTCGCCCCGGGCTACCTTGCGCCGGACCTGACCGCGAAGCTCTTGGTGATGGCGGACGCCGAGGGGCAGGGCCCGGCCACCATCTACCGGTTCTCCGCGGCCTCCATCAAGCGCGCGCTGGACGCCGGCTACGATGCCGCATCGCTGCTGCAGTTCCTGCGCGAGCACTCAGCCACCGCCGTTCCGCAACCGCTCGAATACCTCGTGGAAGACACCGCGTCCCGGCACGGCAGGTTGCGCGTGGGCCAGGCGGCCAGCTTCATCCAAAGTGAGGATGAGGCGGCCCTGCAGGAGCTGCTCAACGGTCCGAAAGCCGCAGACCTCGGCCTGGTACGGCTTGCAGCCACCGTCCTGGCGTCCTCGGCCCCGCCGCGGGAAACAGCCGCCGCCCTGCGGAAGCTGGGACTCTCCCCGTCCGTGGACGGAACCGAGCCGGCAGTCCACCTCCGGCGGTCCTCCGCTCCCCAGGACACCCTCCGTCCGGTCTATACGGCCCCGCGGACGGCGCCCGGGACGGAGGAGGTGGAAGCCCAGCTGGACGTCCTGCGCAACGCCGGATCCGCCGTCGGACACCACCCGGCAGCCGCCTCCGGCGGCGAGGCTGCCACGCAACTGGGGCTCGAGGCGCTGCAGCGCGCCATTCGGCTGAAGCAGCGGATCAGCATGAACGTGGTGGACAGTCTGGGGAATGCCACCCTGGAAGTCGTTGTTCCGCTATCTGTCAGCGGCGGCCGGGTCCGCGTGTTCGACCCCGCCAGGGAAACCGAGCGCGTCCTGTCCGTCCACCGCATCATCGATATCGAGGCCGCAGAGGAACTGCGCCAGTAAAGGACTCCCCGCGTGAACGACGGACCCCTGATCGTCCAAAGCGACAAGACCATCCTCCTTGAAGTGGACCATGAACTGGCCACGGAGGCCCGGCACGCCATCGCGCCCTTTGCCGAGCTCGAACGGGCCCCCGAACACGTGCACAGCTACCGGCTCACCCCGCTTGGCCTGTGGAACGCGCGCGCGGCCGGACTGGACGCCGAGAAGGTCCTGGACGCGCTGCTGAAATACTCCCGCTTCCCCGTTCCGCACTCGCTGCTGATCGACGTTGAAGAAACCATGTCGCGGTATGGCCGGCTGCGCCTTGAAAAAGACCCGCGCCACGGACTGGTCATGCGGACGGACGACTACCCGGTGCTGGAGGAAGTCATCCGGGCCAAGAAGATCGCCCCGCTGCTCGGGCCCAGGATCGACGGCGAGACGGTAGTCGTGCACGCTTCCCAGCGCGGGCAGCTGAAGCAACTGTTGCTCAAGCTCGGCTGGCCCGCCGAGGACCTGGCCGGCTACGTGGACGGCACTCCGCACCTCATCTCGCTCAACGAGGACGGCTGGAAACTCCGCCCCTACCAGCGCCTGGCCAGCGAAAACTTCTGGGCGGGCGGCAGCGGGGTGGTAGTACTGCCCTGCGGGGCCGGCAAGACCCTCGTAGGGGCGGCGGCCATGGCCACCGGCTCCACCACCACGCTCATCCTGGTCACCAACACCGTGGCCGCCCGGCAGTGGAAGGACGAACTGCTGCGGCGCACCTCCCTCACCGAGGACGAGGTGGGCGAGTACTCCGGCGCACTGAAGGAGGTCCGGCCGGTAACAATCGCCACCTACCAGGTCCTCACCACCAGGCGCGGCGGCATCTATCCGCACCTCGAGCTCGTGGACGGCCACGACTGGGGGCTGATCATTTACGACGAGGTCCACCTGCTTCCGGCTCCGATCTTCCGGATGACCGCCGACCTGCAGGCGCGCCGCCGCCTGGGCCTTACCGCCACCCTTGTCCGGGAGGACGGGCGGGAGGGTGAAGTGTTCAGCCTGATCGGGCCGAAGCGGTATGACGCCCCGTGGAAGGATATCGAGGCACAGGGCTACATCGCCCCTGCCGATTGCATCGAGGTGCGGGTTGACCTGCCCAAGGATGAACGGGTTGCGTACGCCATGGCTGAGGACGCCGACAAATACCGGCTGTGCGCCTCCTCCGAATCCAAGACGCTGGTGGTTGAGCAGCTAGTTGCCCAGCATGCCGGGGAGCAGCTGCTGGTGATTGGCCAGTACATCGACCAGCTGGACGAGCTCGGCGAGCGCCTGGGAGCGCCGGTGATCAAGGGCGACACCTCCGTCAAAGAGCGTCAAAAGCTCTTTGACGCCTTCCGGGCCGGTGAAATCCAGACCCTGGTGGTGTCCAAGGTCGCCAACTTCTCGATCGACCTTCCCGAGGCGTCGGTGGCCATCCAGGTCTCGGGATCCTTCGGCTCGCGCCAGGAGGAGGCGCAGCGGCTGGGCCGGCTGTTGCGGCCCAAGAAGGACGGCAGGGCCGCACGGTTCTACTCCCTGGTGGCGCGCGACACGCTGGACCAGGACTTCGCTGCGAAGCGCCAGCGGTTCCTGGCCGAGCAGGGCTACGCCTACCGCATCATGGACGCCAAGGACGTTCCGGCGGCGTAGGGAGGGCCCGGGCGCACGGGCCATGTGGGCAGGCGCCGCTCCCGTCACCCCCAGCCTGGGCCAGGAATCGGTGTGGGACTATTCCCGCCCGCCCGGCGTCCTCCCTGCGGAACGAGGCGCCCGGCAGGGCGCCCATCAAGCTCCCAACAGACTTCCAGACAACTCCCAGTGTCTGGGAGCATGATGGGAATATGAAGAAGAACGGCCCAGAAGCAAAGCTCCTCGTCGTGGATGACGAACCCAACATCCGTGAGCTGCTCTCCACCTCCCTGCGGTTCGCCGGGTTCGAAGTTGTCTCCGCGGCGAACGGCCGTGACGCCCTTGCTGCCGCCGATTCCCACACCCCCGATCTGGCTGTGCTGGACGTCATGCTTCCGGATATGGACGGGTTCACGGTGACCCGCCGTCTCCGCGCCTCCGGCAAGCACTTCCCCGTGCTGTTCCTTACGGCCAAGGACGACACTGAGGACAAGGTCACCGGCCTGACGGTGGGCGGCGACGACTACGTGACCAAGCCGTTCAGCCTGGACGAAGTAGTGGCCCGGATCCGCGCCGTGCTGCGCCGGACGCAGCCGCTGCTGGATGACGACGACGCCATCATCCGGGTGGACGACCTGGAGCTTGACGACGACGCGCACGAGGTGCGACGCGGCGGCACCGTGATCGAGCTGTCCCCCACGGAGTTCAAACTCCTGCGCTACCTCATGCTCAACCCCAACCGCGTCCTGTCCAAGTCCCAGATCCTGGACCATGTGTGGGAGTACAACTTCAACGGTGATGCGTCCATCGTTGAGTCCTACATCTCCTACCTGCGGCGGAAAGTGGACATCGATCCCGCCGCCCCTGCGCTGATCCAGACCAAGCGGGGCGTCGGCTACGTGCTCCGGACGGCAGAAAAGCGCTGACCTTGCTCAAGCGGTGGAAGGCGGCCTCGCTCAGGTCGCAGCTGGTGGCCATGATCATGGCGCTGCTGATTGTGGCACTGACAGTGACCGGCGCCGGAACGCTGACGCTGCTGCACAGCTACCTGCAGGCGCAGGTAGACGACAAGCTCAATGCCGCGGTGGATTCGGCCAAGAAGCAGCGCTCGTTCACCCAGCTCCAGGCGCCCAACCCGTCAGTCCCCACCGACTATTCCCTCATCCTCTTCGCCCCCGGGGAGGAACCCTATACCTTCGGCGGCGACCCGGACATCCATCCCGACATCAGCTCCATCAGCGTGGAGCAGGCCCAGGCCCGGGGCGGCGTCCCCTACCAGGTCCGCGGGACTGACGGCGAAAACTGGCGCGTTGTGGCGGTGACGGTCCAGAACGGCCCCAGTACCGCCGTCGTGGTCATCGGCCTTTCCCTGGAAAGCGTCGACGACGTCCTCCAGCACGCCACGCTGGTGGTCACCGGGGTGGGGCTGCTGACGCTGCTGCTGGCCTCGCTCATTGCCAGCTGGACCGTCTCCCGGGCCTTCCGCCCCCTCGCCCGGGTGGAAAAGACCGCTGCCGCCATCGCCGCCGGGGACCTTTCCCGCCGCGTGGAGCTGGAGAACCCGGCTACGGAACTCGGCCGGCTCAGCAGCTCGCTGAACGCGATGCTGGCCCATATCGAGACGGCCTTCGCTGCCCGCACCGCGTCGGAATCGAGGATGCGCCGCTTTGCCGCCGATGCCTCGCATGAACTCCGGACGCCCCTGGTGACCATCCGCGGCTTCTCGGAGCTCTACCGGCATGGCGCGCTGACCACGGATGAGGACGTGGCCACCGCCATGGGCCGGATCGAAAGTGAAGCCAAGCGCATGGGTTCGATGGTGGAGGACCTGCTCCTGCTCGCCCGGCTCGATGAACAGCGGCCGCTGCAGCAAAAACCGGTGGACCTCCAGCTCATTGCCCACGACGCCGTCGTGGATACCCAGGCCAGCGACCGTTCCCGGGTGATCTCCCTGACGGGGCTCGACGGCGGGCCGGCCGCGCCGGCGCCGGTGCTGGGCGATGAAGCCAAGCTGCGCCAGGTGGTGGGCAACCTGGTCGGCAATGCGCTGCGCTACACCCCGGAGGGCACCCCCATCGAACTGGCGGTCGGCGTCCGGCAGGCGAACGGGGCGCCACGCTCGGTCATCGAGGTCCGTGACCATGGGCCCGGGATCTCGGAGGAGGACGCATCAAAGGTCTTCGAACGTTTCTACCGTGCGGACACCTCCCGAACCCGGGAGACGGGCGGCAGCGGCCTTGGACTGGCCATCGTCGCGGCGATCGTCGGTTCGCACGGCGGCTCGGTGCGGGTGGAGAAGACCGACGGCGGCGGCGCCACCTTGGTGGTCAGTCTTCCGCGGCGTGAGGAGGCACCACAGGCGGCGGCCGGCGCTGCTCCGGAAGCAGCGGCGGTGCACGGTGGACAGGATGCCGAGGGCAGCGGCAGGGTTTTCCACATATAGTGTCCCGCGGTGGCAGGCCGCCCCGGCGGCTCCCTAGGCTCGTGGCAGCAGCCCGAAACCGCCGGGCTGCGGCTCCATCCGCCGTATCGAAAGGCAACACCATGAGCATCATTTCCGTCGACACCGAACTGCTGCAGCTCAAGTCCGCCAACGTCCAGGCAACAGTGGACCGGATCAGCGCCGACGTGCAGGCCATGAAGTACGGCCTGGATGAGTTGCAGGGTTCCTGGCGGGGATCTGCCGCCACC
>JABFWC010000431.1 GCA_013362385.1 Pseudarthrobacter sp. | reverse complement strand
CCATCACGTGGCGTGATGGAGGGTTTGTTTTTGCCGCGTGGGGAAGCAGTGCCTAGACGACGTGCGGTTCGTGCGAGGACAGGTACTTGCGTCCGCCGAACGCGATCAGGATGGCGATCACCATCGCCACGGCACCGGCGAAGAACGGCACCTGCGGGCCGAAGTGCTCGCCCAGCTGGGCCGCGGCAAACGGGGCCAGCGCACCACCCATCCAGCGGACGAAGTTGTAGCCGGACGAGGCGACGGGGCGCGGCGAATCGGAGACACCCATGGCCAGTTCGGTGTAGAGGGTGTTGTTGATGCCCAGCAGGGCACCGGCAGCGATGACCAGGACGACGACGGCGGGCACCGAGTGCCCGGCCGCCAGTCCCAGCCCGGCCAGGTCAAGAACGAGCAGGAACAGGGTGCCGGTGAGCACCTTGACGGCACCGAAACGGTTCTGCAGGATCGGCGCGACGTACACGGAGAAGACGGCCACGGCCACACCCCAACCGAAGAAGACGCCGCCGATGCCGTAGGCGTCCATGCCGAGGATAAACGGGGTGAAAGCCAGGATGGTGAAGAAGCCGTAGTTGTAGAACAGGCTGCTCGCCGCCGTCGTGCGCAGTCCCCTGTCACCCAGCGCCAGGAGGGGATCGCGCAGCCGCACCTTGCGTTCGGGCAACGGCGTTTTGGGCAGCAGCGCGATGAGGGCGATGAAGGCAACGGCCATCAGGACGGCGGTGCCGAAGAACGGGGCGCGCCACTGCCAGCCGCCCAGGAGGGCGCCCAGGAGCGGGCCGAGCGAAATGCCCAGGCCAAGGGCCGCTTCATAGAGGATGATCGCCGTCCCCGCACCGCCGCTGGCGACACCAACAATCACGGCCAGGGCGGTGGCCACGAAGAGGGCGTTGCCCAGCCCCCAGCCGGCCCGGAAGCCCACGAGTTCACCCACGCTGCCGGCGAGGCCGGAGAGCGAGGCGAAGACCACGATGACGGCCAGGCCGATCAACAGTGTCCGTTTGCCGCCGATGCGCGAGGATACGAATCCGGTGATCAGCATGGCCAGCGCGGTGACCAGGAAGTAGCTGGTGAAGAGCAGGGAGACCTGGCTGGGAGTGGCTTCCAGGTTCTTGGCGATGGCGGGGAGGATGGGGTCCACCAGGCCGATGCCCATGAAGGCGAACACGGCGGCGAGGGCGGTGGCCCACACCGCCTTTGGCTGCTTCAGGAAAGAGGCTTTTTCGGCCTGCAGGGTGGTTTCTGGTGCCGGCAGGGTTTCTGCGAGCTGGCCGTCCATGGAGGGTGCTCCTAGTTGTCGAAGAAATCAGTTCTGGGCTGCGTTGATGATCTTGCCGATGACCGGCAGTGCGGCGGCCAGGGCCGTCCGGTCCTGGTCGGTGAGCGTGCCGAGGAGGCCTGCCATCACCTGGTTGCGCCGCTGGTTTGCGGAGTCGACGGCGGTCCGGCCTTCGGGCGTCAGGACCACCCGCACCGCGCGCGAGTCGGCAGGATCGGACTCGCGGCGGGCCAGCCCGGCCCGCTCGAGCTTGATGATCTGTTCGGTGGCACTTGGCACCCGGACTCCGAGGTTCCGGGCGATCTCGCCCACCCGCTGCCCGTCACCAAGCAGCATCTTGAGGGTGCTGAGCTGGGCTGCGCTGAGCTCGCCTTCGGCGTCGAGGCGCCGCACGAGGTACACGCTTTGGCGGAGGGCTTCGCGGAACCCGCTGGCGAGCTCCTGCAGTTCGGGATCTTTCATCATTAGGTACCCTAACATTTAGGGTACCTAACGGTCAACGGTCACAGCGGCAGCTTCATTCCGACGTGGCTGGCCTCGAAGCCGAGCCGTTCATAGAACCGGTGTGCCGCGGCACGGCTCACATGCGTGGTCAGTTGCACCAGGCCGCAGCCGCGGCGGCGCGACTCGTCGACAGCCCACTGCACCATCAGCTGGCCGATGCCCTGGCCGCGCAGGGATGCGGCCACCCGCACGCCTTCGATCTGCGACCGCCAGGCTCCGTGCCGCGAGATGCCGGGAAGGAAACTCAGCTGGAGGGTGGCAACAACGGGGCCCGCGTCCGCCCCCTCGGGCAGCAGCTCCCCCGCCAGCAGCACATGGGCGGGGTCGGCGTCGATCGCGTCAAAAGCCTGCTCGTAGGGCGCCATGTCCGCGCCGTCCTCACGCCCGGCGCCCATGGCGTCGTCGGCGAGCGGCCGGACGATGGCGGGCAGGTCCGCCCGCGTGGCGCGCCGGAGGCGGAAGGTACGGCCGTGGACGTCGGCGGTCAGCAGGTCGGGGATCACCCGCCCAGCCTGCCACACAACAGGACGACGCCGGCACTTGCGGAAAGTGCCGGCGCCGTCCTTTCAGATACGTCGTCTGTAGCGTGGCGGGTCAGGCGGAGGTGCGCGCCATTTCGGCCTGCCGCTCCTCCACGAGGGTGGCCACGGCGCCGAACAGCGGATGCTCCGGCTCCAGGCCTGTGATCTTCGCCGTGGCATCGGCAGGGCTGCTCGTGCCCAAAATGCCCGCGAGTTCCGTGGCCTCGGCGTCGGCGGGGTCGGTGAAGCGCAGCGCGGCGGCGATGGCACCCAGCAGCGCCTCCGGGACGACTCCGCGTTCGGCCAGTTCCGCGGCCGGTCCGATGAAGCGCTCGTGCCGGCTCAGCTTGCGTAGCGGCGCCCGGCCCACACGGTTGACGGTATCCGGAAGGTGCGGGTTGGAGAACCGGACCAGGATCTTTTGGACATAGGCCTCCTGTTCGTCGTTGCTGAAGCCGTGCTTTGCCACGAGGAGCTGCTTGGTCTCCTCCAGCACCGCCCGGACATCCTCGGCAACATCCTGGTCCGCCATGGCGTCGGAGATCTTTTCCAGCCCTGCCTCGAACCCGAGGTACGCCGCGGAGGCGTGCCCGGTGTTCACCGTGAAAAGCTTCCGTTCGATGTAGGGGGCCAGCTCGTCCACGAAGGTGGCGCCGGGGATGACCGGCGCGCCTCCGCCGAAGGGGGTCCGGTCGATGACCCACTCGTAGAACGTCTCCACCGTGACGTCCAGGCCCTGGCCGGGTTCCTGGTTGGGCACGATCCGGTCAACGGCAGTGTTCGCGAACACCACCTTGCCGTCCAGTGCTCCGGCGGCGGCCCCCGGCTGGGCGGCCACCTCCTTGGCCAGGATGTCCGTGGCGTTGATGGCGTTCTCGCAGGCCATCACCTGCAACGGCGCCAGCCCGGGTTCCCGCGCCACGATTCCCCGGGCGATGACGGGCGCAACGAACTTGAGGATGTGCGGGCCCACCGCGGTGGTGACGATGTCCGCCGTCGCGATCTCCGAGACGAGCTCCGCTTCCTGCGTGTTGGAATTCAAGGCGCGGAAGTTATCCACCGTCCGCACGGCGGGGTTCTCCCCCACCTCATGCACGGCGTAGCTCTCCGCCGCCGCCAGCTGGGCGATGAGTCCTTCCGCGACGTCGGCAAACACCACCTCGTAGCCGGCATCATGCAGGAGCAGGCCCACGAAGCCGCGGCCGATGTTGCCGGCACCGAAATGTACTGCCTTCACTATGCGTTGACCTTTCCGAAGAGTTCCAGGACTTCATCCTCCGAGGTGGCGGCCTCAAGCCGGGCGACCTGCTCCTTGTTGGTGAATACCTTGGCAATGGAGGACAGGATGTGCAGGTGCTCGTTGTTGATGCCCGCAACGCCCACTACGAACTTGACCTCCTTGCCGTTCCAGTCGATGCCCTCCGGGTAGCGGATCACGGACACCGCGGACTTGCGGATGTGATCCTTGGCGGCATTGGTGCCGTGCGGGATGGCGAGGAAGCTGCCCATGTACGTGGACACTGACGCTTCTCGCTCGTGCATGGCGGCAATGTAGCCTTCGTCCACCGCGCCGCGGGCCAGCAGGAGCCGGCCGGCCTCGTCGATGGCGGCATCGCGGGTGGTTGCGGACCCGTTCAGGACCACGCTCTCCCGGGCCAGGACCTCTCCGCCGGCGGCCGGTGCGGTTGCTGCGGCGGCACCTGCAGCGGCAGGGGCTGCGTCGACCGGCGCCGCGGCGGCGTGCGCGCCGCGCGCTGTCCCGGCGCCGGCACCTGCCTCTGCTGCCATGGCACCCTCGGTGTTGCTTTCGCGGACCAGCTCGACGATCTCGTCGTACCGCGGGCTGCTCATGAAGTTGTCCACCGAATAGTGGACGGCGCTGGACGTGGCCGGCTTCGCTCGCTCGGTCAGGTCCTGGTGCGTGATGACCACGTCGTAGGTGTCCGTGAGGTTGGCGATGGAGGCGTTGGTGACCTTGACGTCCGGGAAGCCGGCCGCCTTGATCTTGTTCCGCAGCACGGAGGCGCCCATGGCGCTTGAGCCCATGCCGGCGTCGCAGGCGAAGACGATGTTGCGCACGGGCCCGGCCAGGACGCCGACACCGCCCGCGCCGGCGGCGGCACCTGCTCCGGTGCCTGCTCCGGTGAGGGTTGAGGCTACGGAGCTCTTCTTGCCCTTCATCTGCTCCATCCGCGAGGTGGCATCGCTGAGGTCCACCTCGTCGCTGTGCTTGGTGGTGCGCAGGATGACCGAGGAGACCAGGAAGGACACGGTGGCCGCCAGCACCACGGAGAGGATCACGCCGACGTAGCTGTCGCGGGAGGTCTGGGCCAGCACGGCGAAGATGGAACCAGGGGCTGCCGGTGCCACCAGGCCGGAGTTGGTGATGGCCAGGGTGGCGATACCGGTCATGCCGCCGGCCATCGTACCCAGGATCAGCAGCGGGCGCATCAGGACGTACGGGAAGTAGATCTCGTGGATGCCGCCGAGGAACTGGATGATCGCTGCGCCGGGAGCCGATGCCTTGGCGGCGCCGCGGCCGAAGAACGCGTACGCCAGGAGGAGGCCCAGGCCCGGGCCCGGGTTGGCTTCGAGCAGGAACAGGATGGACTTGCCCTGGGCGAGGGACTGCTGGATGCCCAGCGGGGTGAGCACGCCGTGGTTGATGGCGTTGTTCAGGAACAGCACCTTGGCGGGTTCGATGAAGATGCTGGTCAGCGGCAGCAGGCCGTTGTGGACCAGGAACTGCACGAAGTTGCCGGCGGCCGTACTGAAGGCCGTCACCAGCGGCGATATCCCGTAGAAGCCCAGCAGCGCCAGCAGCGCGCCCCAGATGCCGGCGGAGAAGTTGTTGACCAGCATCTCGAAGCCGGGGCGGATCTTGCCGTCCCAGATCGAGTCGATCTTCTTCATGGTCCAGCCGCCCAGCGGACCCATGATCATGGCGCCGATGAACATGGGGATGCCGGCGCCGACGATGACGCCCATGGTGCCGATGGCTCCCACCACGCCGCCGCGGACGTCATAGACCATCTTGCCGCCGGTGTAGCCGATCAGCAGGGGCAGCAGGTAAGTGATCATGGGGCCAACCAGGCCGATGTTCGGCTTTCCGCCGGTCTCGCCGAAACCACCCAGTTGCGGGACGGGCAGCCAGCCCTTCTCAATAAAGAGGGCCGTGATGAGGCCCCAGGCGATAAATGCGCCAATGTTCGGCATGATCATCCCGGACAGGAAGGTCCCGAACCGTTGGACGTGGACCCTGGCACTGGTCCGGGGCTTTGCAACTGTCTCTGTTGCCATGTGATTTCCTAACCGTCATTCCTGCTGCTCCGCAGGATGGTCCGATAGATACGACGACGTACTGCTGGGTGGAGCGGGTAGTGCTTGTGGCGTGCCGGGTCACCCGGCAGGGCTGGTGGAGATCCGGTGCAGCCACTCGAGGAAGAGTTTGAGCTCCGAGCTCGAGAGCTGGTCAGAGTGCGAGGCCTGAAGTGCGGCGTTCAGGGCGATCGCTGCCACCACCACCGAGGATTTCCCGTTGGCCCCGGGGGCCGGGCCGCTGGCCGGCTCGGCGGACACCGCGAAGATCATGGCGTCCCGGGTCATGGTGGACAGTTCAAGGTTCCGTTCGGAGGCGGGCTCCGCAATCAGCATCAGCGTCACGCCCACGTTGGCCGCCAGGATGGACCTGGCCGCTTCCCTGGGCTGGACGTTCAGCTGGCCCGCCGCCGCTGCCTTGTTCAGCATCTCCTCCATCAGCGC
>JABFWC010000141.1 GCA_013362385.1 Pseudarthrobacter sp. | reverse complement strand
GAAGCCCATGTTGTCGGCCACAGTCATGTGCGGGTACAGCGCGTAGTTCTGGAAAACCATCGCGATGTCGCGGTCCTTCGGGGGAACGTCGGTGACGTCGCGGTCACCGATCAGGATGCGGCCTGCGTTGACGTCCTCCAGGCCTGCGAGCATGCGCAGGGAGGTGGACTTGCCGCAACCGGAGGGTCCGACGAGGACCAGGAATTCGCCATCGGCGATGTCGATGTTGAGCTTATCGACGGCGGGCTTATCTGTGCCCGGGTACAGACGCGTAGCGTTGTCAAAAGTAACTGTAGCCACAGTTATCAATCCCTTCACCGGCAGGTACGTGCCGGACGATCCGTTGTGAATGGTTCATGTTTATTCAGTTAGGGGTAAAACAAGTGCTCCGCGGCCTGGCCGCGGGGCACCGAGCGACGCCGCACGCTGGTTGTGCGCCACATCACACAAGAGAGTATGTCAGACGAAACCGGTTTCGGTGCAAATGTTACGAACGTCACACCTGCCCGGGTTGGGTCACTGGCCGGATGCCGGCCGGGAATCCTCTTCCGCGACGGCAATGCTCCGCTCCTGCAGCAGCGCCTCCAGTAGTTCTGCAACGTGCACTGGAGCTTCGACGCGGTATTGGGCCTGGGTGAAATCCAGTCCCACCTTGACCCCGACGTCGCCGGGTCCGAGCCGCGCGAAGGCATCCTCGTCCGTGGTGTCGTCGCCGGCGAACAGGACGGCTGTGGCGCCGCTGATCTGCCGGAGGAAGGTGACGCCTTCCCCTTTGGACGCGTGGACCACGGACGTTTCAAGTACCCGTTTGCCGTCCTTGAAGTAGACGCCTTTACGGTCCTGGAGCACCGCCTTGGCGGCCGCCACGGCGTCCTCCGCGACGTCGTCGTCGGCCAGCCGCGTGTGCAGGACCACCCCGGCGGGCTTGTCCTCCAGCCTTGTCCCTGGCGCCTCGGCCACGATCTCCGCCAGGACGGCTCGGACTTCCGCGAGGAGCGCCTTCTGGTCCTCCTCCAAAGCCAGCTCCGTGGACCCCGGCCCCAGCCACGCTTCTGCCCCGTGGCTGCCGATCAGCAGGGTGTCCACCGGCGGCGAAGCCACCGCGCGCAGGCTGGCGAGGGCGCGGCCCGAGATGAGTGCCGTCGTCGTGCGTGGCAGCACCGCAAGCCCGGCGAAAGCCGAGGCCGAACGCGGCAGCGGCCTGGCGTCCTCGGCGCGTCCGACGATGGGCGCCATGGTGCCGTCGAAGTCCATGGCGACCAGGAGGTGCTCCGTCCCGGCGATCCGGCGCACCGCTTCCCGAAGTTCCGGCGGGAGCGCCAGCGGTTTCTTGGCGTGGCGGCCCTCAGGAGTCATCGCGGACCACCTTTTCATTCAGTGCCCTCAGGAAATCGGCGGACCAGTGGTCGACGTCGTGGTCCAGGATCTGCTTGCGCATCGCCCTCATCCGGCGTGATGCCTCACGCGGGGTCAGCTCGACGGCGTTCATGATGGTGTTCTTGAGTCCGGCGATGTCGTGCGGGTTGACCAGCAGGGCCTGCTTGAGCTGGTCCGCGGCCCCGGCAAATTCGCTGAGGACCAGCGCGCCGTCGTTGTTGTTGCGGGCGGTCACATACTCCTTGGCCACCAGGTTCATCCCGTCCCGCAGGGCGGTGACCAGCATGACGTCGGCGGCCAGGTACAGCGCCACCATCTCCTCCACCGGGTAGCTGTGGTGCAGGTAGCGGACCGCCGTGTTTTCGAGGGTGTCGTAGGTGCCGTTGATATGGCCCACAGTGCCCTCAACCTCCTCGCGCAGGAGACGGTACTGTTCCACCCGTTCCCGGCTGGGGGATGCCACTTGGATCAGCGTCGCGTCGCCGACTGTCAGCCGGCCGTCCGCCAGGAGCTCTTCAAAGGCCTTCAGCCGGTGGCGGATGCCCTTGGTGTAGTCCAGCCGGTCCACTCCGAGCAGGATGGTCTTGGGGTTGCCCAGGTCCTGCCGGATCTGCCGGGCCCGTTCGATGATCTCCGGCTTGGCGGCCAGTTCCGTGATCTGCTTGACATCGATGGAGATGGGGAAGGCCTGGGCGCGGGCGATATGCGTGATCTCCCCATCATGGCCCTTGACGTGCACCTGCTGCTGCTTGACGCTGGCGCCTAGGAACCGGCGCGCGGACCGCATGAAGTTCCCTGCATCGCTGACGCGCTGGAAGCCCACCAAATCTGCCCCCAGCAGCCCGTCGATAATGGCCTGGCGCCAGGGGAGCTGGGCGAAAATTTCCGGCGGCGGAAACGGGATGTGGTTGAAGAAGCCGATCCGGAGGTCGGGGCGGGCTTCGCGCAGCATCCGGGGCACCAGCTGCAGCTGGTAATCCTGTACCCACACGGTGGCGCCCTGGTCCGCATGGCGGATGACGGCGTCGGCGAACCTGCGGTTGACCCTGCGGTAGGCGTCCCACCAGGTCCGGTGGAATTCCGGCGGCGCGATGACGTCGTGGTACAGCGGCCAGAGGGTTGCGTTGGAAAAGCCCTCGTAATACAGCTCCACGTCGTCGGTGCTGAGGTGGACCGGAACCAGGTCCATGCCGCCGTGGCTGAACGGCTTCACGGTTTCGTCCGGCGCACCGTGCCAGCCAACCCAGGCGCCGTCCGTCTTGGTCATCATCGGGGCCAGCGCGGTCACCAGGCCGCCGGGGGAGCGACGCCAGCCGGACCCGTCGTCACCGTTCTCGCCTGCCGCCACGCGGTCCACGGGCAGCCTGTTCGAGACCACCATGAAGTCGTATTTCGTAGGGCCGGCGTGGCCGTTACCGGTTCCGCCGGCCGTTGCCGTCCCGGCTGGTTTTTCGTGGACAGGTGTTTGCATTGCGGCCCCCTGGGGTTGCTTGTGCCTCTAAGCCACCCTAGCCGGACGGAATCATCGGGGCTATTCGTCCGTTGGTCAACCCGGAGGAATGGTTGAAGGCGCAAGCGCCCAGCTTTCTCCCCTAAAATGTCTGGGAGTGCCACGAAGTGGTCCCCGTCCGTCGACCGACCCAAGGAACCCATGAGCCCCGCAAACGAAGTACGTAAGTCCAAGGCTGAGCGAACCGCGGAGGCGCGGGAAAAGGCGCGCCTGATCCGGGAAGCGCAGGTAAAGAAGGACAAGCGCAACAAGATGCTCATCGGCTGGGGCATCGTGGCGGCGGTCGTGGCCATCCTCGTGGTGGTGGCGCTGGTGGTCACCAGCAGCATGAAGCAGAACGCACCCATCGCAGACCAGGGCCCGACGCCGGCCAACGCTAACGTGCACGGCGGGGTCACCCTGCTGGCCAACACGGATGTGGCAAAGGTGGCGCCGGCCACGGTGGACGCCGCGTCCCTGGGCGACGCGCCGAAGACGCCGCCAGCCGAGGTGGCGGCCCCGGGCGCCGAGGCGGAAGCAGGCAAGCCGGTCAAGGTGGTTCTCTACATCGATTTCATCTGCCCCATCTGCAAGAACTTTGAGGCGCAGTACAACGACCAGCTCACCTCGCTGCGCAACGAAGGCAAGATCACCGTGGAGTACCGGGCCCTGGGCTTCCTGGACAGCCGGTCCACCACTAACTACTCTTCGCGGGCGGCGAACGCGGCGGCCTGCGTGGTCAATGAGTCCCCGGAGAAGTACTCGGACTTCGTGAATGAGTTGTTCGCCAAGCAGCCCGCCGAGGGCAGCGCGGGCCTTTCCGACAGCGACCTGAAGAAGATGGCCTCGGACATGGGCGTCAACATCGGCTCCTGCGTGGACGACAAGACGTACCGTCCCTTCGTGAAGTTCACGACGAAGGAAGCCTCCGCGATCGGTGTCACCGGCACGCCGACCGTCCTGGTGGACGGCAAGCAGTGGGGCAAGGGCGACAGCGCACAGACGCCGTTCCCGGACTTCCTGCAGGCCGCAATCACCGCCAAGGGCTAGTTTCAGCTTGCCCCGCAACGGGCCCGCTTCGGAACCTTCCGGAGCGGGCCCGTTCCGCTTGGACCGGCGGCTGTACCCCCGGCCGTCCGGCGTTTTTACGACTGCCCAGAGTTGGGCTAACCTTATCTAGCGCCTTCCCGGCGCCCGCCCGCAGGGGCGCGCCTCCTTAGCTCAGTTGGCCAGAGCACCGCTCTTGTAAAGCGGGGGTCGTCGGTTCGAATCCGACAGGGGGCTCCAGAGAACTTCCGGGTCTAAGCTGGTTGCATCCGAATAATCAGCGTGCTGACCAAAGGAGGCTGGGTGCGATGCCCAAGACCGGCAAGAACGACCACGCCCGCAAGGAAGAACTTCCCTCGACCCTGCAACGCTCCGACCAGAAGGCCCAGGACACGTTCGCCAAGACGTACGACTCGGCCCTGGAGTCCTACGACCACGACGAACAGCGGGCCGCCCGCGCCGCCTACGCCTCGCTGAAACACAGCTACGAAAAGGTCGGCGACCACTGGGAGCCCAAGGCCAAACGGGGCCCCTCCGACAAACGGGCTGAGCAGGGGGTCAGGTCCTCCGCACCCACCGCGGGCGGCGTGGACGCAAACGCTTCCAAGGAACACCTCTACAAGCTGGCCCGGGAACTGGACGTCAAGGGCCGTTCCAAGATGGACAAGGACCAGTTGGTCAAGGCCCTGCAGAAGGCCAACGACGCGGCCACCCGCAAAGCCCGCAGCAAATAGCCCCTGCTCTTGCCGTCCTGACCGCCAGGGTGTCGAATCAGAGGACACGTTCGGTCCGGACGGCAACGATGCCAGGAGGTTCCCATGTCGGTGAAGAGCGCCAAGGAGTCAGCGCGGGCGGCGGGCGGCAGGACCGGGCCCGAGGGCCGCCGTGCCGACCAGGCCGCCGGTATTGCGGCCGAGGACCCGGCCCGCATTCGGAACGTCGCCCTGGTCGGACACTCCGGCGCCGGCAAGACGATGCTGATCGAGGCCCTGCTCGCGGCCAACGGGGTGCTGACCCGCAAGGGCTCCATCGCGGACGGGACAACGGTGAGCGACTCCGATCCTGCCGCAGTGCACCAGCAGCGGTCCGTGACCTTGTCCCTGGTTCCGCTGCTCGTGGACGACATCAAGGTCAACCTCCTGGACACGCCGGGGTACCCGGATTTCATTGGTGAACTGCGGGCCGGTTTGCGTGCCTCGGACGCCGCGCTTTTCGTTGTCTCGGCCGTGGACGGGATCGACGCCACCACTACCGCCCTCTGGGGCGAGTGTGAGCAGATGCGGCTCCCGCGGGCCGTCGTAATCACCCGGATGGACCACCCGCGCGCAGATTACGACGGCGCCCTGGCCGCCTGCCAGCGCGCGTTCGGCGAGGGCGTGCTGCCGCTGTGCGTCCCGGTGCGGACAGGCGGGGACGCCACCGGCCTGCACGGCCTGCTGTCCGGGGAGGTGACGGACTACTCCCAGGGGGAGGCGGCGCCCGGGGTCCGGCCAGCTGATCCGGAAGAACTGGCGGCGGGGGCGCCTATCCGGGGCGCCTTGATCGAAGGCATCATCGCCGAGAGCGAAGACGAGACGCTCATGGACCGCTATCTCGCAGGTGAGGACCTCGATACCGGCGCCCTCGGCACTGACCTGGAGACCGCCGTCGCCCGCGGTTCCTTCTTCCCTGTCCTGCCAACATCCGCCGTCACCGGCCTGGGCACTGCGGAACTGCTGGACCTGCTGGTCCGGGCGTTTCCTGCGCCCGGCGAACGCGGCCTGCCGGAGACCACCAACCTTTCCGGCGCCCCCGCCGGGGCCTTGGCCGGTGACCCGTCGGGACCCCTCGCCGCTGAAGTGGTGCGCACCTCCAACGACCCCTTCCTGGGCCGCATCTGCCTGGTGCGGGTCTTCTCCGGGACACTCCGCGAGGACAGTCCGGTCCACGTGGGCGGCCACGGACTGGCCGACCGCGGCCACCAGGACCACGACACTGACGAACGGGTGACCCATATCTACTCCCCGCTGGGCGCCAGCCTCCGCCCCGTGCCCTTCTGCGTTGCGGGGGATATGTGCGCCCTGGCGAAACTGGGCAGTGCCGAAACCGGGGACACCATTTCGGACCGGGACAATCCGCTGCTGCTGGCCACCTGGGAGATGCCCGAACCGCTGCTTCCGGTTGC
>JABFWC010000135.1 GCA_013362385.1 Pseudarthrobacter sp. | reverse complement strand
CGGCCTGTGCCACGATGTCCAGGGCGCGCCGCACTCCCCCACGCGGCGCCACCTTGACCACGACCAGGTCCGCCGCGCCGGCGCGGGCCACGCGGAGGGGGTCCGATTCCTTGCGGACGCTCTCGTCGGCGGCGATCAGCACGGGCGTTCCGGCCTCCCGCAGCCGGGTCCGCACTTCGGCCAGGCCTTCGATGGAGGGAACCGGCTGCTCGGCATACTCCAGCCCCAGGGGCGCCAGCCGGGTCAGCGCTTCCAGCGCCGCAGGCACGTCCCATCCGCCGTTGGCGTCCACCCGGATGCCGGCCGAGGGCAAAGCTGCGCGGACGGCATTGAGCCGGGCCGCGTCGTCGTCCAGTGTCTGCCCCCGCTCCGCCACCTTGACCTTCACGGCGTCCACCCGGCCGAACCGGGACAGCACGTCCGGAACCCGCTCCGCGGACACGGCCGGCACGGTGGCGTTGACGGGCACCGTGGAGCGCAGCGGCGCCGGGAACCCCTGCCACCCCGCCTCAATGGCGGCGGCCAGCCAGCGGGACGCCTCGCCGTCGCCATACTCGGGGAAGGGGCAGAACTCGCCCCAGCCCGCCGGGCCGCGCAGCAGCAGGGTCTCGCGTTCCATGATCCCGCGGAACTTCACCCGCATGGGCAGGCTGACCACGCGGGCGCCTGCCAGCAGTTCGTCCAGGGACGGAAGGCTCTCCGGCAGCACGGCGGGCACAGGAAGGTCAGGCGGGAGGTGCGGCATGCCGTTTACTGTACGCCGGGGCACCGGCTATTCCCGGACCACCCGGATGGTGCCCAGTGACGGATCAGCGGGATCCGGCACCACCATGCCTGCCTTGAGCCCGGACTCCAGGTAGTCGATGACGGCCTCGTTGATCCGTTCCCCCGGCACGATGACCGGAATGCCGGGCGGGTACGGCGTGATCTGCTCTGCCGCCACCCGGCCTGCCGCTTCCCGTGCCGGTACGTCCTCGCGCGGGCCGAAAAAGGCATCCCGCGGGAGCATCACCGTTTCCAGTTCAAGGCCTGACGGCGACGGCAGGTCCACCTTCGCCGGCCGCGGAAGCGACGGGGCTGCCTCGATCAACGCCCGCAGTGCCTCCACCAGGCGCCGCGCGGAGGCGTCGTCGTCGGCCATGGACAGGGTGGCCATGATGCGGCGGTGGTCGCTCAGGCCCATGTCGATGCGGCAGTGTTCCCGCAGCCAGTCCGCGGCCTGGTAGCCGCTGATACCCAGCCCGGAGAGGTCCATGAGGACTTGCAGGCGGTCAAGGTCGTGCGAGGATTCGGCGGCCAACAGCTCATCCTCAAGGACGTGGATGCCCGGAAGTTCGTCGATCTCCCGGCGCAACCTGCGGGCCAGGTCCAGGGCATTGCCCAGGAGCCCGGTTCCGTGCTGGACCATCTGTCGGCGCCAGCCATCCATGGCCGAGTACAGGATGGCATTCGGGCTGGTGGTCATCAGCAGGTCGGCACACTCGGACAGGTGGGCGGGATCCACCAGATCGCCCTGGAGGTGGTAGACGGAGCCCTGCTCGAACCCGGCGCCCATCTTGTGCACCGAGACCACGCAGACGTCCGCCCCGGCGCTCATGGCCCAGGTGGGCAAGTCCTCGTGGAAGGGCAGGTGCGCGCCCCACGCTTCATCCACGATCAGCGGCTTTCCCCGGTCATGGCACGCCTTGGCAATACCGGAGATGTCTGCGCAGGTTCCGTACGGCGTGGGGCTGACGATGAGCGCCCCTGCCGCGTCCGGGTAGCGTTCCCACATCTCCTCCACGTCCGCCACTGACGGCGGGTGGGCCAGGTGCAGCTTCGGGTCCCAGCGGGGCCGTATCCAGCGTGGCTGGATGCCGGAAAACACCAGCCCGGCCGTAATGGATTTGTGCGCGTCGCGGCTGACCAGCAGGTCGCCCTTGCCCGCAGCCACCGCCAGGACCGCGGCCTTGACCGAGAGGGAACTGCCGCACGTGGAGAAGAAAGCCTGCTTCGCGCCCACGGCATCGGCCATGAGCTGCTCGGCCTTTTTCAAGTACCCGCCGGAGGACGAGCGGTCATCCAGCCCTCCCGATGCGAGGACGTCCGCGCGGAAGGTGTCGGCACCGAGGATGTCGCGCACGCGCGGATCCGCGCCGCGGCCCTGCCGGTGGCCGGGAGGAGTGAATCCGTAGCGGTCCAGCCGGTGGTACCGGTCCATCGCGTCCAGGAGGGGAGCTTCGTTGTGGTCCACGGTATTCTTCCTTTCGGTACGTGGGTCAGTTTCCGCTGAGGGTGGTCCAGACGCCGATGCTGCCGGCCACCACCATGACGCCGGCGGTAGTCCAGCCGAGGGTGGCGGCGAGCCGGCCGTTACGGTATTCGCCCATGATGGCTTTGTCCCTGGAGATCAGCATGGTGACGATCAGGAACGGAGCGGCGGCGATGCCGTTGATGGTGGCGCTGAGGATCAGGAGCCCGATCGGGTCGTTCGAGAAGAAGCTGATGATGACCCCGCCAACGGTCCCGGCACCCAGCAGGATGTAGAACAAGGGGGCCCGCCGCGGGCTGAGGTCCAGGCCCCAGTCCTTGCCCAGCAGGCCCGACAGCCCCGCCGCTCCCGAGGCGGCCAGTACGGGCACGCCGAGGATGCCGGAGCCGATGAACCCGGCGGCGAACAGGAATTTGGCGGCCGGGCCCACCACGGGTTCGAGGGCCTTGGCGACGTCGGCCGCGGTGTTCACGTCGGTGCCCTCCCGCCCCAGGGTTGCCGCTGTGGCGGCCATGATGGCGAACATCACCAGGACCGAGAAGACCATGCCGATGAACACGTCGGCGCGGGCTTTCTTGAGGTTGTGGGCGGCGGCCACCTCGTCGGGGCGGTGCTTAAGCCCCACCGCCTCGTCGCCTCCGTGGTCATCCGCCCGCAGCTCCTGGACCCGGTGGGCGCTCTGCCAGAAGAACAGGTAGGGGGAAATGGTGGTGCCCAGCACGGCCACCACCAGGCCGAGGTACTCCGGGGCGAAGCTGAACTGCAGCCCCAGCACGCCGGCCAGGACATCGGGCCAGTCGACATTGGCCACGAACAGGACCGCCACGTAGGCCAGCAACGAGACGCACAGCCATTTGAAGACCTTCGCGATGACAGCGAAGGATCCGCTCATGAGGGCTGCTGCGATGCCGACCCCGGCAACCGCGCTCCACAGGTGGTCCGGGCCGGCGCCCAGCAGCTGCATGCCCTGGCCGATCGCCATCAGGTCCGCGGCCGCGTTGAGGATATTGCCTACCAGCAGGGCGACGATCAGGACGGCGATCACCACCCGCGGCTTGCGGGAAAACTTCCGGCGGGCCAGGGCGCCCAGGCTTTCACCCGTAGCCAGTGCGGTGCGGTCGCAGATTTCCTGGACGGCCATCATCATGGGCAGTGTCACCGGTGCCGTCCACAGCAGGCCGTTCGAATAGGCTGCACCGGCCTTGGCATAGGTGGCAATTCCGGACGGGTCGTCGTCGGCCGCACCGGTGACCATGCCCGGTCCGAGGAGGCCAGCCAACCTGCGCAAACGGGATTTTTGCGCGCCCTCCGGGGCATCATCGCCGCCAACATGGGGGCGCCCAGCAACTTCGGCCTGACTCATGAACATTCTCCGCTCAGCATGGACTGCTAAGCCAGCTAACTGCTAAGCAAGCTTAGTATCTGCAGTCAATGCTATGTCAGGACACCGGGGGCCAGGCAAACCGGCGGCGCGTCAGATCCACTTGTTGTGCTTGAACGCCAGGTACAGGACCAGGCCCATGGCCACCATCAGGCCCAGGGCGAAGGGGTAGCCCTCCGCCCAGGTCAACTCAGGCATGTTGCTGAAATTCATGCCGTAAATCGATGCCACGAGCGTCGGAGCGAACAGGATGGCAGCCCACGATGAGATGCGCTTGACCTGCACATTTTGTTCGAAGCTGGACTGGGTCATCCGCTGCATCTCTTCGTTCTGGCGCTGCGCCACCAGGGCCGCGTTCACCGCCAGGGCGTTCTGGAGCAGCGCACGGAAGGACGCCACGCGCTCGTTGAGCCGGATGACGTGGTCCAGGACATCGCGGTAGTGGTCCCGCAGCTCGGTGGCCTGCTCCCTGTCGGGGGTGCCGGACATCAGCGCCTGCAGGATTCCCACGAGCGGGCTGGTGGCCCGCTGGAATGTGATGACCTGCCGGGAGAGCTCGTAGATCCTGCGGGAGACGTCGGGGTCGGCACCGAAGAGGTCGTCCTCGATCTCGTCGATATCATTTTCCAGGCCGGCGGCCACGGGCTCGTACTCGTCCACCACCTGGTCCAGGATTCCGTAGAGCACAGCGTCGGGTCCCAGTGCCAGGAACTCCGGCATGGACTCCATACGGCGGCGGACCTTGGCCAGGTCCGGGGACTCCGCGTGCCGGACGGTGACCACGTACTCTTCGCCGGCAAAGACATGGATCTCGCCGAAGTCCACCTTCTCCACGTCATCGAGGTACCTGGCGGGCCGGAGTACCAGGAACAGGCATTCGCCGTAGTGCTCCAGCTTGGCCCGCTGGTGTCCGGCGAGCGCATCCTCGATGGCCAGCGCGTTGAGGTCGAACTCCTCCGCTACCGACTGGAGTTCCTCCGCATCGGGGCGGTAGAGCCCGATCCACGCCATGCCCTCGCGCTGCCGCAGCAGGAAGTAGGTTTCGTCGAGGTCCTCCGGGTCCTCCGTGCGCAGCCCGTTCACGTACACGGCGTTGTCAATGATGGTCACGGTGCCTCCTTTCGGGACACGGCCGCGCCGGGGACAGAACCGGCGGAGGCCGCGTCACGTTCGCGCTCCCAATCATCCAGCAAAGCCGGCATGCGTGAGTTAAGGAACCGGTAGAACCGGGCCATCTCTGCTACGCGCGCCCGTGCTGCGGAGCCTTTGGGCAAGGTTTCGGCGGTGGCATCGGTCAGCTCCGCCAGCTTTTCGTAGATCGGGCTGTTCCGCATCGACACCACGTACCACTCGTCGTCGTGCAGGGCATAAAGGTCGCGGCGGCTGCCGGGCCTGGACACCCGGTGCACGAAACCTACCGTCTGCAGGTAGCGCACGGCACCGGACACCGCGGCGGGGCTGGCACCCAGCCGCTCCCCCAGCTCGGCCGCCGTCATGCTCCCGTCCTCCGACGCCACGAGCGCCAGCAGGGCCCGGGCCGGCATCTTCGGAAATCCGGCCGCGGCGAACCCTGCGGCCGTGCGTTCTGCGGCGGCGGTCACCGCATCGGCCGGGACAGCGTAATCACTCATGCCGTTCCCACCTCCCGCCGCCGCATCACCGCAACAGACAGTGCTGCTGCGAGGACGGCGATGCCGAGCATCCACCAGGCCCCGCTCCAGTCCGTCGCGTCCCCGTGCGGGACGGGAGTGTGAGTGAACGGAGAGAGGTCGCGGATCTTCTGGTCCAGCCCCACCATGCCGCCAAAAATGCCGAACACCACGCCAAGTCCCAGCAGGATCCAGCCGATGGCCACTGTCGCGGCAGGCCACAGAACGAAAACGAGCGCCGGAACGGCCAGGTAGATCAGCGCCGCAGGCAACTGCGCAGCGGCCGTCTGCCAGATAGCCGTTGCATCCATGGAGGTATCCCCGGCACCTGACAGCGTTGCCCAGGTGCCCAGCGCCGCCAGGACCATGACCAGCACCACGGCGGCGGTTCCGAGGACCAGGTAACCGGTGAGCCACCGTACCCGCCCCACCGGCGCGGCGAGCAGGAGCTCGGCGGTTCCGGCAACCTCCTCCTGGCGCATCCGGATGACGGCCTGGAGCGCGCAGGTGGCAGCGAGGATTCCCACCATCGAGAACAGCACCGAGACCAGGAGCTGGGTCAGGGACGTGCCCTGGGATTGCAGGATCGCCCGGAGCGCGGCGGTGACGTCGCTGTTGGCCGTGTCTGCGGCGGCGATTGCCTTCCCCAGGGACCCCGCCAGCAGGCCCAGCGCCAGTGCGCCCAGGCTCCAGCCGATGATTGATCCTGCCTGTAACCGCAGCGCGAGGGCGGCCGGGCTTCTCAGTCCTGGCCGGGCGATGGTGCGGGCAGGACGGGCACCCCAGACACTGTCGCCC
>JABFWC010000389.1 GCA_013362385.1 Pseudarthrobacter sp. | reverse complement strand
CATCGATGCCGGAGGTGTTTTCCCGGATCTTGTCGAATACCACCACGGTGTCGTACAGCGACTAGCTCAGGACCGTCAGGAACCCGATGATGGCCGACGGCGTCACCTCGAAGTCGCTGAGCGCATACACGCCCGCCGTGATGAACATCGTCACCGCCATGCCGGCAATCGCGGACAGCGACATCTTCCACGTGCGGAAGTACAGTGCCATGAGTAACGCGGCCAGGAGCACGAAGACCACCAGGCCAATCAGCGCCTGCTTGGTCACGTCGGCGCCCCACGTGGGACCGACGAACGTGGAGGTCACTTCGTTGTCGGTAACGCCATACGCGGTGGTGAGGCCCTGCTTGATCCGGAGGGTCTCGTCGTCGGTGAGCTTGTCGGTCTGGATCCGCATGGTGTTGCCGGCGACGTTGGCCACGCGCGGGACGCTGCCCGCGACAACATCCGTGACCGCTTTCTCGCCGATGGTGGCATCGGTGGTCTTGACATTGGAGACCGTGAATTCAGAGCCGCCCCGGAATTCAATACCGAGGTTGAAGCCGCCCTTGGCCACCGGAATGATGATGGACAGCGCCACGCCCACCGCGGCGATGATGAACCAGATCTTCTTCGCGCCGACGAAGTCATAAGAGCGCTTGCCCGAGTAAAGCTCGTTGCCGAAAGTGGCGAAGCCTGACATTACTTGTTCTCCTTCGCGGAGGTCTTGGACGAGCCAGCCAACTGTTCCTGCTTCTCTGCCAGGCGCCGTTCGGCGATGGTCATGCGGCGCTCGGCCTCGGCCGCTGCACCGGTGTTCTTGCTGCGGACCACCACAGGCCGGTCCTCCGGGGTGCGGATCCGTCCGGCGCCACGGTACAGCGGTACCGCACCGAGGCGTTCCGGGTCCAGGCCGGAGAACTTGTGGCCTTCACCGAAGAACCGGGTGCGGGCCAGGAGCTGCAGGGTGGGGTGGGTGAACATGAACACCACGATGAGGTCGGCGATGGCGGTCAGGCCCAGGGTGAAGGCGAACCCGCGGACGTTGCCCACGGCGACGAAGTACAGGACGAGGGCGGCCAGGAGGTTGACAGCCTTGGACGCCAGCACCGTGCGCTTGGCCCGCTTCCAGCCGTTTTCGACAGCGGACACCAGGCCGCGGCCTTCACGCAGTTCGTCACGGATACGTTCAAAGTAGACGATGAACGAATCGGCTGTCTGGCCGATGGCGACGATGATGCCCGCGACGCCGGCAAGGGACAGCCGGTAGTTTTCCGTCCAGCCGAGGATAGCGATGGCAAGGTATGTCAGCGCGCCCGCCACCACCAGCGACGCGATGGTGACGAAGCCAAGGGCCCGGTACTGGAACAGCGAGTAGACCACCACGAGCAGCAGCCCGATCAGGCCGGCCAGCAGGCCCATGCGCAGCTGTTCGCCACCGAGTGTGGCGGAGATCTGCTGCTCGCTTTGGATGTCAAAGCTGATGGGAAGCGCGCCGAAGCGCAGCTGGTCGGACAGGGCCTTGGCGGTCTGCTCCGTGAAGCCGCCGGTGATCTGCGGACGTCCGTCGGTGATGACGGCCAGTGACCGCGGAGCCGAAATGACCCGGTCGTCCAGAACAATGGCGAACTGCGACTTCGGGTCAGTGCCGGACTGGCCGCCGGCGGCCACGTAGAACTGGTTCAGCCGCTCGGTGACCTCTTTGAACTTGGCTGTACCTTCGGCGTCGAACTGGATGTTCACGGCCCAGTCGTTGGTGACGGCACCTTGTGCCCCCTGCTGCAGCTGGAAGGACGAAGTAACGATGTTGCTGCCCTTCACCTCCACGGGACCCAGGATGTACTTGATCGCGGGGGATTTGGCGGTGGCAGGCTCACAGGTGACCAGCGGCTTGGTGGGATCTGACCGCTGGGACTTCTCGGCGGCAGCGCTGCTGCAGTCCAGTGCTTCGAACTGCTTGTAGATCTCAGGGGTGATCCAGTTGGTGTCGCTGCTGTTGGCCGGCGCGGCCGTCGGCTTGGGCAGCTGGTCCTCGGGAGTCTGCTTCTCCGCCGGCACTGCTGCCCCGTCGCCGTTGAGGAGGACGGGGCGGAAATTCATGTCCGCGGATGCCTGGATCAGGTTCCGGGTTTCGGCGGAGGGCGTTCCGGGAAGGCTGACCACCACGTTGCGCCCGGACTGGGTGCTGATTTCCGCTTCGGAAACGCCGGACCCGTCCACGCGCTGGCGGATGATCGCCACGGCCTGGTTGAGCTGCTGCTCGTTGATGTCCGATCCGCCCTCCACCTTCGGTGCGAGGATCATTTGGGTGCCGCCCTCGAGGTCCAGGGCAAGTTTGGGTGCCCAGCTGGCCTGTCCGGCGACTGTGCCCCCGGCCAGGACGGCGGTCAGCGCCGCGAGGAGTACTCCAAGCCAGACCAGGACGCGGAGCCCCGGCTTCTTGCGGCCAGTTCGTGCCATTGTCGATCTTTCTCTTATTCGCGGAGGAACCGCCGGCGCGGGCTGTTGCCCGTGCCGGCGGTGGTCCGCAGCTGTCGAGGGAGGGAAAGGGCCAGCGGGCCTAGCTGTCCTTCTTGCCCTCGTCGTTGAGGCGCTTCAGGGTTTCTTCCGGGGTTTCGGCATCCACGGCGGTACTCCCGGCCTCAGGAGCAGTGAGCGCGGAGGCGTCATCGGGGACGGCCGGGGCGGCCGCAGCAGGCTCTGCCGGCGGTTCAACGATCTTGGTGACGGCCTGGCGGTGGACGGTGGCGGTGTTGCCGGGGGAAAGCTCAAGGGTGACCTTGTTCTCGGCGTCGTCGATGTCCACGATCCGGCCGAACAGGCCAAAGCTGGTCATGACCTCGACGCCGGGACCGAACTTCGACTGGAGCTCCGCCTGCTGCTGCTGCGTCTTCTTGTTGCGGCGGAACATCATGAACATGAACACGCCCAGCATGACGAACAGGAGAATTGACATTAGATCCAAGGGGAATTCCGTTCCTTTACGTGCCTGGCTGATTTTTCCGGCGGCGCCGGCTTCGTTTCGGCCGGGGCGGGACAGGCACGCAGGCAGGAGCCCGCCTTCCCCAGCAGCGGGGGCGGCAGGGCCACCCGCGAAACAAAGACCCGAACGTGCCGAGCGTCATACCAGTCTAGAGGGAAAAGCTGAAGGGATCCTGCTAGTGGCTCCGAGGAAGCTGGCCTGCTGCATCGGCGGCGTCGTCCACGGGGTCGAAAAGGTCCAGCTGCTCCTGCGCGAAGACTCCCGACGGGATGGCGTACCCCAGGTGGGTCCACGCGGGCGCCAGGGCGATCCGGCCCCGGGGGGTACGGCCCAGCAGCCCTTCCCGGACGAGGAAGGGCTCGGCGACCGTTTCAACCGTTTCGGTCTCTTCCCCGACGGCGATCGCCAGGGTGGACAGGCCCACGGGCCCGCCGCCGAACTTGGTGATGAGGGCGTCGAGGACTGCCCGGTCCAGCCGGTCCAGGCCCTTCTTGTCCACCTCATACATGTCCAGGGCTGCGGACGCTGACCGGGCATCGATCTGCTCCACCCCGTGCACCAGCGCCCAGTCCCGCACGCGCCGCAGCAGGCGGTTGGCGATGCGGGGCGTGCCCCGGGAGCGTCCGGCGATTTCGGCGAACCCTGCCGAATTCACCTTCAGGTCGAGCAGGCCGGCCGAGCGCCGGAGGACCAGTTCAAGCTCCGCCACGGAATAGAACTCGAGGTGCCCGGTGAAGCCGAACCGGTCGCGCAAGGGACCGGGGAGCAGGCCGGCCCGGGTAGTGGCGCCTACCAGCGTGAACGGCGGAAGCTCGAGCGGGATGGCTGTGGCGCCCGCGCCCTTGCCCACCACGATATCCACGCGGAAGTCCTCCATGGCCATGTACAGCATCTCTTCGGCCGGGCGGGACATCCGGTGGATTTCGTCGAGGAACAGGACTTCGCCCTCGGACAGGGAGGACAGGATGGCGGCGAGGTCGCCGGCATGCTGGATGGCCGGTCCGCTGCTGAGCCGCAGCGGTGCATTCATTTCCGCGGCCACAATCATGGCCAGGGTGGTCTTGCCCAGCCCCGGCGGGCCGGAGAACAGCACGTGGTCCGCGGTGCGTCCGCGCATCTTCGAGGCCTGCAGGACCAGCGACAACTGCTTGCGCACCCGGTGCTGGCCCACGAAGTCGTCCAGGTTCTTTGGGCGGAGGGCGGCCTCGATGGCCCGCTCCTCCGGCTCCTCCCCCGCGGCCACCAACGACGGTTCAGCCACGGTTGCCTACGCGGTTACCGGCGCGGGCACCGTCCTGGCCCAGCCAGCGCAGCGTGGTCCGCAGAATCTCCGGAACGTTGCCGCGGAAGGACACTTCCGGGGCATCCGCCAAGGCCTTGTCGATGCTTGACGAGGCGTCCTTTTCCGACCAGCCAAGGCTGGTCATCGCCGCCACCACCTGCGGCTTCCACGCTTCCTCGGCAGCAGTGGACGCCGAGGCGGCGGCAGTACCGTGCGGGACGAGCTTTCCTGCCAATTCCAGGACAATCCGCCCGGCCACCTTCGGCCCGATGCCCGGCACCTTCGTGAACGTCTTGCTGTCCCCGGAATGCGCGGCGACGCGGATGGCTTCGGGGTCGTGGACGGCCAGGACGGCAAGGGCCAGGCGCGGCCCCACCCCGCTCACACTCAGCAGGACCTCGAAAACCTCGCGTTCGTCGTCGTCCGTGAAGCCGAACAGGGTCAGCGAGTCTTCGCGGACGATCAGGGAGGTGAAGACCTTCCCCTCTTCGCCGACGCGGAGCCTGCTGAGGGTCTGCGGGGTGGCGTAAACGCTCATGCCTGCGCCGTTGAGGTCGATGACGGCGGTGGACAGGCCAACGTGGGCTACGGTTCCGCGGAGGAAACTGATCAAGGCCGGGCTCCCGATGTACCGCCGGCCCCCAGGAGGGACCGGCTATCCGAACATATCTACGAATACCCTAGCAACCGGCAGGGACATTCAGCGTGCGCGGCGCGCCCTGGCCTCTGCCTCGGCCCACGCCCGCTGGGCCGGCGTCAGTGACGAACTGCCGGGACCGGTCGTGGCCACGGCAGCACCGCTTCCGGCGCGCCAGGCATGCGTGATGGCCAGTGCCAGCGCATCGGCCGCGTCGGCGGGGCGCGGAGGAGCGTCCAGGCGAAGGATCTTGGTGACCAGCTTGGTCACCGCGTCCTTGTTGGAGGACCCGCTGCCGGTGACGGCGGCTTTGACCTCCGACGGCGTGTGCAGCGCCACGGGAATCCCGCGGCGGGCGGCCGCCGCGATCACCACCCCGGACGCCTGGGCCACCCCCATCACGGTACTGACATTGAGCTGCGAAAAGACGCGCTCGACGGCGAGCACCTCGGGTTCGTACCGGTCCAGCCATTCATCGATGGCCGTGGCGATGACCAGCAGGCGCCGGTCCAGGGTTTCGTCGGGCGACGTTCCCACGACACCAACCGCCACCATGGTGGCTCTGCGGTTCCGTTCAACGTCCACTACGCCGATGCCGCACCGGGTCAGGCCCGGGTCCACCCCGATGACACGGAGCGTCACGGGTGTCCCGCTCCGGTCCGGGTCCGGGGTGCGGGCCCGGGGGCCGGTTCAGCAGGCAAGGCCGGACGTCACTCGGATTCCAGCGCTGCCTGGACCTCGTCGCTGAAGTCGGCGTTGCTGTACACGTTCTGGACGTCGTCGAGGTCTTCCAGGGCGTCGGCGAGCTTCATGAACTTGCGGGCGCCGTCGACGTCCAGTTCCACCTGCATGGACGGGACGAACTCCACCTCGTCGGTGTCGTATTCGATGCCGGCTTCCTTGAGCGCCTCGCGGATGGCCGGCAGGTCGGCGGGTTCGGAGTGGATCTCGAAGGTGTCGCCGTTGTCCTTGACTTCCTCTGCGCCTGCATCCAGGACGGCCATCAGGACGTCATCCTCGCCCAGGCCGTTCTTGGGCAGGTTCACCACGCCCTTGCGGGTGAAGAGGTAGCTGACGGAGCCGGGGTCGGCGATGGTGCCGCCGTTGCGGGAGATGGCAAGCCGGACTTCCGAGGCTGCCCGGTTCTTGTTGTCCGTGAGGCACTCGATCAGCAGGGCCGAGCCCTGGGGGCCGCGGGCTTCGTACATGATCTCGGTGTAGTCGATCACTTCACCGGTGAGGCCGGCGCCGCGCTTGATGGCGCGGTCGATGTTGTCGTTGGGAAC
>JABFWC010000034.1 GCA_013362385.1 Pseudarthrobacter sp. | reverse complement strand
GTCAGAGATGGATTCGTCCACGGCGTCGGCGATGGCGTTGACGAGGTCCAGGGAGCGCACGGAGCCGTCGGTCAGGGTCACGCGGCCGGCTTCCATGGGTCCGCCGGAGACGAACACCACGGGGATGTTCAGCCGGAGGGCCGCCATCAGCATGCCGGGGGTGATCTTGTCGCAGTTGGAGATGCAGACCAGGGCGTCGGCGCAGTGGGCGTTGACCATGTATTCGACGGAGTCGGCAATCAGGTCGCGGGACGGCAGCGAGTAAAGCATGCCTGAGTGGCCCATGGCGATGCCGTCATCCACGGCAATGGTGTTGAACTCGCGCGGCACGGCGCCCGCGGCGAGGATCGCGTCGGAGACGATCCGGCCCACGGGGGCGAGGTGGGTGTGGCCGGGGACGAATTCGGTGAAGGAGTTGGCGACGGCGATGATCGGCTTGCCGATGTCGGAGTTGGCGACGCCGGAGGCGCGCAGCAGTGCGCGGGCTCCGGCCATGTTGCGGCCATGGGTGACTGTTTTAGAACGAAGTGCAGGCATGTTTACCATCCTGCTGGTTCCTTCCGGGGGGCGGAAGACGGCGTTGATACTAGTAGTAGGAGTACCCGAGTAATAGTATTTCCGGGTGAACTATTCCGAACGGCGCAAAGAACTCGGCCTCTTCCTCAGGGCCCGGAGGGACCAGGCGCTGCGGGCCGACTACGGGTTGCCTCCCATAGCGCGGAAACGTGAACGCGGGCTGCGCCGCGAAGAGGTCGCTTTCCTGTCCGGGGTCAGCGTCACCTGGTACACCTGGCTTGAGCAGGGCCGCGACATCAGCCCTTCGCGGCAGGTCCTGGAATCCGTCAGCCGCGCGCTGCACCTCTCCGGCACGGGCCTGGCCTATGTGCTCTCACTCGGCGGCTACGCGTCGGCGGCGCCGGCCAGTCCGGCTGCCGACGCGGCCCCGCCCCACATCCAGCGGCTGATGGACGCTTTGGACCCCAACCCGGCCTTCGCCCTGTTCCCGGACTGGGACGTGGCCGGATGGAACAAGGCGTACGCCGCGCTGTACCCCAACATCGCAGCCGTTCCGGCGGCAGACCGGAACCTGCTCTGGCTGGTATTCACGGACCCCTACGTCCGGGACCTGCTGCCGGACTGGGAGACCACCAGCAAACGCTTCCTTGCCGAGTTTCGGGCCGAGACCGGGCAGCGGCTGGGTGACCCCGACATCCAGTACCAGGTGGAACGGCTCAAGGAAACGAGCCCGGAGTTCCGGGCGGGCTGGGACCGGTACGACATCCTGGGCTTCGAATCCCGCGAGCGCCTGTTCCACCACCCGGCAGTAGGGGTCCTCCAGCTGGAACACCACCAGGTGTCGCCGTCGGACCGGCCGGACCTGCACATCGTGGTCTACACCCCTGCCCCCGGAAGTGGCTCCGGCGCCCAGATGCAGTCGCTCCTCGTTGCAGCCGACTAGCCACAGGCGGCGCTCCCTCAAGATTTGCGCAGTTTATCCGGTCGCTGGACAAATCCTCTTCCCTCCGTCCGGCGAGGCTCCTAGTGTTGGCACACGAGCTTGCCGAGGGGGAAAAATGAACAGCTCATTGGATGGTTCACCGGACACTGCCTGCCCGGATCCACAGCAGGAAGCGGCAGCGCAGCCGCGGGAAATTCCGAGGAAGGACTGGACCTCTGCCGATTGCCTGCAGCTGGTGCGGGCGCCTGTCCGCTTCACCCGCGCGGACTGGCCGTAAGGGATACCGAGCAGTCAGGGGACGGGCCACCTGGACCACTGGTATGACTTCGGTGAAGCCATGCGCCCAACACGGCCAGCGCACTGGCCCAGGTTGTTATCCGCCGTTTCAGGCCCGCCGGTTCCTGATCCGTACAGCAGGGACCAGGATCAGCTGGAGGCGTCCTTCTCGATCTCCTCGGCGAGATCATCCACTTCTTCAGGCCTTGCCTCGATGCCGGCTTCCTCGAAGCGTTCTTCAAGGACATGGCTGACATCGTCCTGGACATGGCCCAGGCGGATCTCGTCGCGGACCTCTTCGGCGATGCTCTCCGGCGTCTCGAAGGCGGCAGTTCCCGCCACGTCCTCGTCGCCTTCGATCGGGTCGCTCGTACCGGCTGCTGCGGAATCAGTCATATTCCATCGTTACCCGCCTCCCTCCGCCTGTAAACAAGCGGAGGGAGGCGGGTAACCAGACGGCCTCCTACGCGACTGCCCCCACATGCAAACGGGCCGGTTCAAACGCCGCTCCGGCACCCGGGAACGCGGGGACGCTGATCCTGGCGTGGGTATGGACCTCATTGACGGTCGCCCTGGTGTGCCGGGCGATCCGCTCCAGGGTCGTCACCCACATGCCGTCCATGCCCTTCACCCGCTCGAGCAGCTCCTCCAGGGCCACCGCCTTGGACGGCCGCCCGGAGATGAAGGGATGGTTGGTCAGGACGAAGCAGCTGCCCTGCGAGTGGTGCGCCTCGGCTTCAAGGGTCCACATCTCCAGGACCTTCGCCGGGCTCTCGATCACGCCGCTGCCCGTGACGCCGGGGTAGAACGCGTACTGTTCCCAGTCGTCCAGCGTCCAGTCCACCGGAATCTCCACGATGTCCCGGGGATCATCGGCGGCGACGGCGAAACGGTAGGGGGCGTCGCCGTCGAGCAGGCTTGAATCGTAGAGGAAACCCCTGTCGGCGAGCAGGCCGGGCGTGTGCCAGTTCAGTTCCCACCAGGGCGCCCGGTACCCCGCCGGCCGGACCCCGGCCACCTTCGCCAGCGCCTCCAGGCCGCGATCCAGGTAGCCGGCCTCGGTGGCGGCGTCGATGCCCTGCATCGGTTCGTGCAGATAGCCGTGGTGGGCCACCTCGTGCCCGCCGTCCACGATCTGTCGCACCACGTCGGGGTACGACTCGGCGGTGAAGCCGGGGATGAAGAACGTGCCCAGGATGCCTTGTCGGGCCAGGATCTTGAGCAGCCGCGGCACGGCAATCTTGGGCCCGTAGGACTGGTGGCTCATCAGCGACATCCGCCGGGTGCTCACCGGATCGTGGGCAATGGTGCAGGACTCGGCGTCGACGTCGAACGTGAAGGACGCTGCCGCTTTGGCGCCGTCCGGCCAGGTGATCGGGTGCAGGGCATCGGCAAAGGCGGGGTGGTTCACAGGGAAATCCTTTCGGCTGCGGTCCGGGGCTCCAGGGCGAGGTAGCGGATGTGCTGGCGGGGGCCGAGGATCGCGTAGACGCCGGCACTGGTCAGGCCGCCCGCCAGCCAGGACAGGTCCCAGCCGCCCAGGGCGACGGCGATCGGTCCCTGCATGACGGGGATCAGTCCGTACATAAACAGCCAGGTGGCGAAGATGCCGGTCAGGAGGGAGGCGACGCCCGCCCGGTTGACGCCGGGCAGCCGCTTGGTGCCAACGCCGTCGAACAACCGCTCCGTCCCGCCGGGCCAGCGCTTCTCGAGCCAGAAGTAGTGGACGAGCATGATGCCGCCCCAGGCGGCCACCCAGGCCACAAGGCCGATGAGCCAGGCGTCGAGCACGGCGGCGAAGTCCTCCTGGAAGATGAAGAAGACGACGGCGGCCAGCGAGAAGACGCCGACGAACAGGTTGAGCTTGCGGCGGCTGATGGAGATGTCCAGGGCCTGCGTGGCCACGGAGAAGGTGTAGATGTTCAGGATGTTGGTGGCGATGGGGCCGTGGAGCACCATCAGCAGGACAGGCAGCGCCATGGCGCCGAAGTTCAGGACAATCAGCTTGCCGGGATCGATTTCGCCGCTGTTGGTGGCCAGGCTGGCGCCCAGGACGCCGAGCCACACCACGGGGATGAACTGGCCCAGCACGGAAGCCAGGTAGACCTTCTTCCTGGGGACGCTGGTGCTGACGAACCGGGAGTAGTCCGCCGCGTAGGTGAACCAGGTGATGCCCCAGCCGATGCCGATGGCGGTCATGACGGCGCTCATGGCGGCGATCCGCTCGGAGCCTTCCAGGATGGCGCCGGCGGGCCCTGCGTAGCTCCAGTCGATGTCCATGCCGAACCAGGCGACGGCGGACATGACGGCCAGGATGAGGATGGTGGGCGGTACGGTCCATTTCTCGAAGGCGGCGATGGCCTTGTAGCCGAACCAGGCGATGGCCACCTGCAGGGCCATGATGAAGGTGGCGACGCCGATCTTCCAGCCGTAGTTGGGCGCTTCCGGATCAACCCAGCCAAGGGTTCCGAACAGGGCCATGACCAGGTCCAGGATGATCCACGTGTTCACCGCGCACCAGCCGATGACCAGCATGGCCTGGATGGCCGCCGGCAGGTAGTTGCCGCGCCGGCCGAAGGCCGCGCGGGCCAGGACCATGCCGGTGGCGCCGGTCTTCTGGCCGAGAAGCACGAAGCAGCCAAAGAGCAGCATGCCGATCAGGTTTCCCAGCACCAGGACGGTGATGGTGTCGGCGAGCCCGAGTCCCAGTTGGATCCCGAGTGCCCCCAGCACCCAGTTGATCGGCGCCAGGTTGGCGCCGGCCCAGATCCAGAACTGGCCGGACACCTTGTGCGTGCGTGCTGATTCGGGGATGGGCTGGAGCCAGGCTTCGTGGTCCACGGCGCTGTGGTCCTGTATGGCCTGGGCAGGTTGCCCGTGCGTTGCTGTTGAAAGCTTTTCTTGCATGGGGGCCTCCGTGAGGTGGATAAGTACCAAAAGGCTATGTGGCCCCCATCACAAGCAACTAGATACGATGTGTCGAACAGATTCTCCTAATATGTTACGGAATGTCATGTCGGTTTTTCTCGGTGAAATACTTGCCCACCCTGCCCTTGCCGCCGCGGATCCCGTGGTCCACCCCCGGGGCGTGGACGCCACTTCGCAGCCGGTCCGCTGGGTCCACTCCAGCGAGGTGCTGGACATCGCCCCCCTGCTCCGCGGCGGCGAGTTGCTGCTCTGCGGCGGCATCACGCTGGCCGCGGCAACCCCCGCCAAACGCGAGGACTACGTCCGGGAGCTGGCCCAGCGCGGCATCGCCGCCCTTGCGATCGAGACCGGCGGGGTGCTGCCGGAGATCCCGCCGGCCATGCTCGAGAAGGCCGCGGAAGTCGGGCTTCCGGTGGTGGAGCTGCGCAAGGTTGTCCCGTTCGTGGGCGTCATGCAGGCCATCAATTCGATCCTGGTCAGCGAATCCGTGGGCCACCTGCAGCAGGCCGACGCGGCTACGCGCGCGATGGCAGCCGAGCTTGCCCATGGCGCCTCGCTCGACAAGATCCTTGGCGTGCTTGCCGGAACCACGGGCTCCCCCGTCAGGCTAACCTCCCCGTGGGGAGTCACCATGGGCAGCGCCGTGCCGGCGGGCTGGGGCGCGGCGGACGAGCCAACGGACGAGCCAACGGACGACGGCGGCGCGGAAGTGCCCGGGGATGGCATGGTTTCCGGCGTGGCTGGCGGAGCGCCCATCGTCGTGGACATCCCGGTGCGCGGCGTGCTCATGGGCCGACTGGAGGTGCAGGTGCCGGACACCGCGGACAGGGCGCTGGCGCAGGTGGCCGGGGAGCGCGCCGTCGACATCCTGGGCCTTGCGCTGCTGCAGCACACGCCGCCGGGGCTGCCTGCCCTGGCGGGGGCCGAGCTGATGCGCGGGGTCCTCAATTCGGCACCCGAGTGGCGACTGGAGCAGCTGGCCCCGGCGGCCGGTTTTCCGGTGGACTCCCCTGCCCTGGTCGCAGCCATCAACGCCGCGTCACCGCAGGAGCTGCGCGGCGCCGTCGAAAGTTTCCTCAGCTCACGCCGGATTCCGTGCGCCGCCTACCTCGACGACGCGGAGCTGGTGGTGATGATCGGGCTGCCCTGCACGGAGACGGCCGGTGAGCGGCGGACACTCGTGGAATCCCTGCGGGGACTGGAAGGCGACCGCGACGCAGTGATCGCTGTGGGCCCGCTCGTCCGCGGGGTGGGCGAGGCTGCCTGGTCACTCGGGGAAGCGCGCCGGGCCCTGGAGGTGCGGCAGGTCAGGCGGCGGAACGCGTCGGCCCGCAGGCGGTATCCTGCCCGCGGCCTGGTGGTGGTCGATGCGGAGGACGTCGCCGTGGAGAGCCTGGCCCTGACCTGCCTTGATGCTTCCGCCCGGGAAGCGTTCGTCAACCGGCAGCTGCGGGCGGTCCTGGAGCATGACGCGCGGCGGCAGTCCCAACTGCTGGAGACCCTG